>JAEZEY010000428.1 GCA_023432845.1 Pseudomonadota bacterium | reverse complement strand
GGGACAAAACGCGCCTTTGGTTCCACCTGCGGGCGCGGCGCCCCCCCCCCCGGGGGGGGCCCCCCCCGGGGAGCGCGGCGAGGGCGCCCTTGGCGCCGCCATAGGTGTTGACCAGTTCGCGAAAGGTGCGCGGCCCGACATTGTCGCTGCGGATCAGCCGCAGCCAGTCGAGGCGCTGGTCAGAGGTGAGTTTGGTTTTTGAAGCCACAGTGCCCCCGAAGTCCCGAGGGTAGTGTCGCGCGCAGTGCGGCAGGATACAATTAGAAGTTTAGTTGCGGTTGTGTGGCCGGGGAAGCAGCTTAGCCCTTGCTGCCGATCTTCCCTTCCGTGCCATTCAGCAAGCGCTGAATATTCGCCCGGTGCATGATCCATAAGAGAATGCCGAGGAGGAAAAACAGCGACGCGGCTTCGGGGCGGCCCAGGCCCATCAGGCCTATCGGCGTCAGCGCCGAGGCAACGAGCGCCGACAGCGACGAGTAGCGCGTGAAATAGGCGGTGACGAGCCACAGACCGCAGAAGATCAGCGCGGCGGGCCAGGCGATCCCGATCAGCAGGCCGATGTAAGTGGCGACGCCCTTGCCGCCTTTGAACTTCAGCCAGACCGGAAAGAGATGGCCGAGGAACGCACCGAGGCCGGCGATCAGTGCGGCCTCATAG
Source organism: Pseudomonadota bacterium (assembly GCA_023432845.1). GTDB lineage: Bacteria > Pseudomonadota > Alphaproteobacteria > Rhizobiales > Xanthobacteraceae > Pseudolabrys. The sequence continues at coordinate 8,983 of JAEZEY010000428.1, read as the reverse complement.
CCGATGAAGTGCCAGACCAGGAGCACGGCGCCGGTGCCCTTGAGCGCATCACCAAGTAGCGTCGCCGCGGCGAGACCCTTGTTGCCGGTGCGCAGCACATTCGTGGCGCCGATATTGCCGGAGCCGATGGTGCGCACATCGGGACCGCCGGCGGCGCGCGTCAGCAACAGGCCGAAGGGGATCGAGCCAAGCAGGTAGCCGACGACGAAGGCGAGGAGGAGGGCAACCTGCCAGCTCATATCAAGCTCCCGTCATTCCGGACGCAGCGCCAGATGCGGACCCGGAACCCAGATTCAATCCGTGCGCGCGTCTGGATTCCGGGTTCGCCCTTTCAGCGCGCCCCGGAATGACGGCGTTACAGCGATTCATACACGGTGCGGCCGTTGACGATCGTCCGCACGACGCGGCCGGTCATGCGCGCTTCGTCGAACGGCGTGTTCTTGCACTTCGACTTGAGCTCGTCCGGATTGACCACCCACGGTACGTCGGTATCGATGACGATGACGTCGGCCGGTGCGCCGCTGCGCAGCGTGCCGCCGGGCAGGCCGAGCAGTTCGGCCGGGCGCGTCGACATGGCGCGCAGCAATGTCGGCAGCGTTACATCGCCGGAATGGACAAGGCGCAATCCCGCCGACAGCATGGTCTCGAGACCGATGGCGCCGGCGGCGGCTTCGGCGAAGGGCAGGCGCTTGGTTTCGACATCCTGCGGATTGTGGTCCGACATGATGACGTCGATCAGCCCGTCGTTGAGCGCCTTGACCAGAGCCTTGCGGTCTTCCTCGGCGCGCAAGGGCGGCGACATCTTGAGGAAGGTGCGATAGGGCCCGATATCGTTCTCGTTGAGCGTCAGATGATTGATCGACGCGGAGGCGGAGACGGCAAGGCCGGCTTCCCTCGCGTCGCCGAGCACGGCGAGTGAGGAGGGGCAGGTGACGGAGGCGGCGTGGTAGCGGCCTTTGGTCAGCGCCACCAGTCGCATGTCGCGTTCGAGCACGATGGTCTCGGCCGCCGGCGGAATGCCGAGCAGGCCGAGGCGGGCGGCGAACTCGCCTTCGTTCATCACGCCATCGGCGACGAGGTCCGGGTCTTCGGTGTGGTGCACGAGCAGCGCGCCGAAATCGCGCGCGTAAGTGAGGGCGCGGCGCATCACCTGGGCATTGGTCACGCTCCTGGCGCCGTCGGTGAAGGCAACGGCGCCGGCGGCCTTCAGGAGGCCGATCTCGGTCATCTCCTTGCCCTCGAGGCCCTTGGTCAGCGCCGCCATCGGATGCACATGGACGAGGGCGGTGTCGCGGGCGCGGCGCAGAACGAAATCGACGGTCGCCGTATCATCGATCACCGGCGAGGTATCGGGCTGGCAGACAATGGTGGTGACGCCGCCGGCCGCGGCGGCCTGGCTCGCCGAGGCAAAGGACTCTCGGCTCGCGGCACCGGGCTCGCCGATGAAGGCGCGCATATCGACGAGGCCGGGCGCGATCACCTTGCCGCGGCAGTCGACGACCTCGGTGCCTTCCGGCACGCCGGCGGCGCCGATGCCCTTGCGCGCCTCGCGGATCATGCCGTCGGCGATCAGCAGGTCGCCGACGATGTCGAGATCGCGCGACGGATCGATGATCCGCGCGTTGGCGAGCAGGACGGGGCGGCGTTCGGACAGCATCATTCACCCATCCTGTCATTCCGGACGCCACGCAGTGGCGATCCGGAATCCAGCGAATCGCTTTGGCCTGTGTCTGGATTCCGGGTTCGCGCCTTCAGCGCGCCCCGGAATGACGAAGTGAGCGCCTCACGCATTGGGCAGGTTCCTGGACAGCGCTTCGAGCACCGCCATGCGGATGGCGACGCCCATCTCGACCTGTTCGCGGATCAGCGACTGCGCGCCGTCGGCGACGATGGAGTCGATCTCGACGCCGCGGTTCATCGGGCCGGGATGCATCACCAGCGCATCCTTCTTGGCGTAGGCGAGTTTCTTCTGGTCGAGGCCCCAGAAGTTAAAGTACTCGGAGACCGACGGCACAAACGAGCCGTTCATGCGCTCGCGTTGCAGGCGCAGCATCATGACAATGTCGGCGTCGGCCAGCCCTTCGCGCATGTCATGCGCCACCTCGACGCCCATGCGTTCGATGCCGGGCGGCATCAGCGTTGACGGCCCGACGACGCGCACGCGCGCGCCCATTGTATTCAGGAGAATGATGTTCGAGCGGGCGACGCGCGAATGCAAAATGTCGCCGCAGATCACGACCAGCAGGCCCTCGATGCGGCCCTTGTTGCGGCGGATGGTGAGCGCGTCGAGCAGCGCCTGGGTCGGGTGCTCATGCGCGCCGTCGCCGGCATTGATCACCGAACAGTCGAGCTTGGAGGCGAGTAGGGCGACCGCGCCCGAGGCGTGATGGCGAACCACCAGGATATCCGGGTGCATGGCGTTAAGCGTCATCGCCGTGTCGATCAGGGTCTCGCCCTTGCGCATCGAGGACGAGGAGGCCGACATGTTCATGACGTCGGCGCCCAGACGTTTGCCGGCGAGTTCGAACGACGCCTGCGTGCGCGTCGACACCTCGAAGAACATGTTGACCTGCGTGCGTCCGCGCAGCGAGGCCTGCTTCTTCTCGATCTGGCGATTGAGTGCCACGAATTCCTCGCCGAGGTCGAGGAGGCCGGTGATGTCGGCGGCCGAAAGGCCCTCGATCCCCAACAAATGACGGTGGCTGAGGACGAACGATGATTTCGGCGAATTGGTCATTAAAGCCAGTTCTATAGGCGCGCCGTTCCGCGGCGGCAAGGGCGGTTCCCGCCGATCCACAAGAGGGCCTCACGGTGTCGTTAACCCGGAGTTCCGGAACCGGCTCCGCGTTGCGGAATTGACCCCGCGGAACGCCCGATCAACGGGTAAAAGGAGGCATCTGATGAATGGTTTTGCAAAGTTTGCGCTGGCGGCGGTGCTGACCGGCGCCGTTGGCCTGGCGGCCACGACTCCGGGCGAAGCGCGCGACGGCCGCAACACGGCGGCGGCGATCGGCTTCGGCGCCGGCGCGCTGGTCGGCGCTGCGGTCGCGTCGTCGGCCAACAACAACTACTATTACGGCTCGCGCTATTATGAGCCGGGCTACGCCTACGAGCCGGGCTACGCGGATGACTATTATGCTTACGAGCCGGCCCCGACGTACCGCATGGCGCCGCGCTACCACTATCGTGGCGGGAGCAGCAGCCAGTGCGGCGGCTCGCCGGGTTCGACGAACTATCGTCCCTGCGGCAACCAGTAAGCCTCGCGCGGACTGACTTTGAGGAAGGCGGACACGTGGTGTCCGCCTTTTTCTTTGGTCAGGAGCGCGCCAGCACGGCCAGCCGGTCCAAGGCGCCCTGCAGGATGAACATGGCGGCGTGCTGGTCGATTACTTGGGCGCGGCGGTCGCGGCGCATGTCGGCCTCGATCAGGCCGCGCTCCACTGCTGCGGTGGACAGCCGCTCGTCCCATAGCGCGATCGGCAAGGCGGTCAGCTTCGCCAGATTACGGGCAAAGGCGCGTGTCGATTGGGCGCGGGGGCCCTCCGATCCGTCCATGTTGATCGGCAGGCCAAGCACCAGTCCGGTGACGTTGCGTTCGGCGGCGAGCGCCAGCAGGCGCTGTGCGTCGGCGGTGAACTGCTTGCGGGCGATGGTCTCGACCCCGGTGGCGAGCTTGCGATCGGGATCGCTGACCGCAACGCCGATGGTCTTGGTGCCGAGATCGAGCCCGAGCAGCGCGCCACGTGGGCCGAAATGGGGCGCCGCGTCGACCAGGGGCAGAATGGGGGCGGTTTGACCGGACATTGGCCGCATCACCTAGCATGGGCGAACTGGCTGCGCACCATGCGACGGTATCCCGTGCTTGGTCTCGGCGGCCGATAATGCGAAACTTGGATTCGGATTCACGGGGGGAGGATAGAGATGACTGTCGCGCAACGGCTTTGCCGTGTGGCCTTGCCGATCGTGCTGGCCCTGCCTTCCGCCGCTCTGGCCCAGACCTATGAGGCGCCGCCGTCGTTCAATGCGGCACAGATCAAGAGCATTGTTCGCGCCGGTGATAACTACACCGTGCGCTCGCCGGTGCGCAGCGACGGCTTCCTGCGCGTCTACGATATCGAGACACCCTATGGCGAGACCGTCGCGCCGGGCGATCAGATGGCGCATATGCGTATCAACGAACTGCGCGCGCTGGCCGCGCTCGAGAAGGTGTCGGGTTCCAATACTTTTGTGACATCGCTGGCGAATGCCGGGCTAAGCCCGCTGAAATATACCGGCCGTCTCATCAGCAATCCGGTCGGCACGATAGAAGGCACACTGTCGGGCATTGGTGGCATGTTCAGCCGCCTTGGCGCCGGCATCAGCAATGCCGGAAAGACGCAAGACAATGCGCTGGCGAGCTTGCTCGGCGTTACCGAGGAACGCCGTTCGCTCGCCGCGACCTATGGCGTCGATCCCTATACGGACTATCCGCCATTGGATGCCAAGCTCAAGCAATTGGCGGAAGCCGCGGCGCTCGGCGGCCTCGCCGTGCGCGGCGCGCTGCTGGCGGTGCCGGGCGCAGCCGGCATCGTTGTCTCCAACCTGTCGACGGCGAACAAGCTCAACGACATCTCCATCCAGGATCTGGCGCGCCAATACACAGCGGCGCAGATCCTCGATCTCAATCGCAAGAAGCTGTTGGAGATGGACGTCTCGCCTGAGATCACCGAAAGCCTACTCGCCAACCGCAACTACACGCCGATCGACATGGCGGCGATGGTCGCGGCCATCGACAGCATGAAGACGGTGCAGGGCCGGGCGGTGTTCTTCGACGCCGCGGCCGCCGCCGACGAGCGCGCCAATGCCTATTTCATGCGCCGCCAGGCCGAACTGCTGGCCGCCGAATACAAGCGCCATCCCGGCTACCGGCATGTCATCACACTCGGCGGCCTGCCTTTCCTGGTCGCGAAGGATGGTCGCTTCGTCACGGTGGCGCCGCTCGATGCGCTGTCGTGGACGCCGGACACCGCAGCGCGGCTGAATGCTTTCACCAAGGCGCGCAACGAACTGGTGGCCAAGTCGCGCGGTGAAATCCGCATCACCGGGACCGCCACCGCGCTCGCCAAGAAGCAGCTCAAGGCGCTGGGCTGGACGGTGGTCGAAAACCAGCGCGGCTAGGGGCCGGCAACGTCCCGAACGCCGGTTGCCGCCAATTCGGCGCCTCTGCTATACGCGCGGGACGCCGCTTCGGCGCGCCCGAGGCCTGACAGCCGCCAAAAAACGTAGCGATTTCAATGTCCGTCGACGCCGACACCGTTCGCCGCATCGCCCGTCTCGCCCGCATCGCGGTCAAGGATGACGAGGTGGAGCACCTCAAGGGTGAACTCAACGCCATCCTGGCCTTCGTCGAGCAACTCGGCGAGGTCAATGTCGAGGGCGTCGAGCCGATGACCTCGGTGACGCCGATGGCCATGAAGCAGCGGACCGATGCTGTCACCGACGGCGACGATCCCGAGGCCGTGCTGTCGAACGCGCCGAAGAGCGAAGACAACTTCTACATGGTGCCGAAGGTGATCGAGTAAATGTGTCTGGCCTGCGAGCAGGGCGAACTGGAGGCCCGCTGGGAGATGATCAATGTCATCTCCACCGGCGTGCTGCCTGATGGGCACACGATCGACGATCTGCGCACCATGGGCCTGCCACTGCCCGGCGAGATCTACCGTGATCCGCAGCCCGACGGCAGCTACATCATCCGCCAGCGCTCGCCAGCCGAAATCGCGGCGCTGAAGTCCAAATTCGAGTGCGACAGCCCGCAATGACCGAACTGACCACGCTGACCCTTGCCGACGCGCGCGATCGCCTGCGCAAGAAAGACCTGAGCTCGGCCGAACTGACCGCCGCGCATCTTAGTGCGATCGAGAAGGCGCGCTCGCTCAATGCCTTCGTGCTGGAGACACCGGAGCAGGCGACGGCGATGGCGAAAGCCTCCGATGCGCGCCTCTCAAAGGGAGAAGCGGGTCCACTCGAGGGCATCCCGCTCGCCATCAAGGATCTGTTCTGCACCAAGGGCGTGCGCACCACGGCATGCTCACATATCCTCGACAACTTCGTGCCGACGTACGAGTCGACCGTCACGTCCCAGCTCTGGCGCGACGGCGCGGTGATGCTCGGCAAGACCAATAACGACGAGTTCGCGATGGGCTCGTCGAACGAGACATCGTATTTCGGCCCGGTGCAATCGCCGTGGCGGCGCAAGGGTTCGAACTCGCCGTTGGTGCCGGGCGGCTCGTCCGGCGGCTCAGCCGCCGCGGTCGCCGCGCAGCTTTGTCTCGGCGCCACCGCGACCGACACCGGCGGCTCGATCCGCCAGCCGGCGGCCTTCACCGGCACCGTCGGCATCAAGCCGACTTATGGCCGCTGCTCGCGCTGGGGCATCGTGGCTTTTGCCTCGTCGCTCGATCAGGCGGGGCCGATGGCCAAGACCGTGCGCGACGCCGCTATCATGCTGCGCTCGATGGCCGGCCCCGACGCCAAGGACACCACCTGCGCCGACATTGCCGTGCCGGACTATGAAGCCGCGGTCGGCAAATCGGTGAAGGGCCTGCGCATCGGCATTCCGAAAGAGTATCGCCTCGACGGCATGCCGGCCGAAATCGAGAAGATCTGGCAACAAGGCTGCGAATGGCTCAAAGCGGCCGGCGCCGAACTGGTCGACGTATCGCTACCGCATACCAAATACGCGCTGCCGGCCTATTACATCGTCGCGCCGGCTGAAGCTTCGTCGAACCTGGCGCGCTACGACGGCGTGCGCTACGGCCTGCGTGTCGATGGCAAGGACATCACCGGGATGTACGAGGCGACACGCGCCGCCGGTTTCGGCGGCGAAGTGCGCCGCCGCGTCATGATCGGCACCTATGTGCTGTCTGCCGGCTATTATGACGCCTATTACCTGCGCGCGCAGAAGGTGCGCACCCTGATCAAGCGCGACTTCGAACAGTGCTTCGCGCAGGGCATCCACGCCATGCTGACTCCGGCGACGCCGTCGGCCTCGTTCGGTATCGGCGAGAAGGGCGGCGCCGACCCCGTTGAGATGTATCTCAACGACATCTTCACCGTGACGGTGAACATGGCCGGCCTGCCGGGCATCGCCGTGCCGGCCGGCAGTGATGCGCAGGGGCTGCCGCTCGGCCTGCAGCTGATCGGCCGGCCGTTCGACGAGGAGACTCTGTTCTCGCTCGGCGAGGTGATCGAGCAGGCCGCCGGGCGATTTGTCGCGCAACGGTGGTGGTGACGGCGCAAGCCATGCGCTGACGCCATGGTTAGCGTTGTAACCATGTTCGCAGCGCTCGCCGGTTAACCTACCGGCGCGAATTGGCGCGCCGATGGGGCCTCACGACTTCCATGCCTGCGCGGACGGCTATAAGCCCCGGCCGGAACGGCGGCCGGTGTTGGGGGCTTTTTCAGGTGACGACCGACGAAACACGCGCTGCGCTGATCGATATGACTGATGCCTTCAAGCGCGGCGATCATGAGCGCTTGGTGGCGCGTTACGACGACGATATCGATTGGGTGCTCTATGCGCCGCTGCTGGTGTTTCCCTTCGCCGGGAAGCGGCGCGGCAAGTCCGAAGTGCTGGCGAGCCTGCTGGGCGTGTACCAGCAGTTCACGATCGCCAAATATGAGGTGCCGGTCATTCTCGCCGATGGCGACCGCGCCGCCACCGTCGCCGAGATCGAAGTGGTGATGCGCTCGACCGGCCGCTCAGTGACGTCGCAACTGGCGAGCTTCAGCCGGTTCAGGGACGGCAAGATGGTCGAATACCGCGGTTACACCGACAGCTTCGACGCCGCCGAACAGGTGCTCGGCTTTGACATCGACGTCTGAAACCCGCTGCGATTGGCCATCTTGCCCGCCGCCCCGGCGGGGGGTACGACGATGGCCATGAACGTGCAGCAGAAGCCCTCCAAGCTCATCAAAGGCGCAACCGGCGACTGGGAAGTGGTCATCGGCATGGAGGTCCATGCCCAGGTGGCCTCGAAGTCCAAGCTGTTTTCCGGTGCCTCGACCGAATTCGGCGGCGCCCCGAACAGCCATGTCTCGCTGGTCGATGCCGCCATGCCCGGCATGCTGCCGGTGATCAATGAGGAATGCGTCCGTCAGGCGGTGCGCACCGGCCTCGGACTGAAGGCGCAGATCAATCTCCGCTCGGTATTCGACCGCAAGAACTACTTCTATCCCGACCTGCCACAGGGCTACCAGATCAGCCAGTACAAGCAGCCGGTGGTCGGCGAGGGCGAGGTCGTGGTCGATCTCGACAACGGCGAGGCCGTTACCGTCGGCATCGAACGCCTGCATCTGGAACAGGACGCCGGCAAGAGCGTCCACGACCGGCATCCATCGATGTCGGCGGTCGATCTCAACCGCTCCGGCGTCGCGCTGATGGAGATCGTGTCGAAGCCCGACCTGCGCTCGTCCGACGAAGCGATGGCCTTCCTGACCAAGCTGCGCTCGATCCTGCGCTATCTCGGCACCTGCGACGGCGATATGGAGAAGGCCAGCCTGCGCGCCGACGTCAACGTTTCGGTGCGGCGGCCGGGCGAACCGTTCGGTACCCGCTGCGAAATCAAGAACATGAACTCGATCCGGTTCATCGGCCAGGCCATCGAGCACGAGGCGCGCCGGCAGATCGAGATCATCGAAGACGGGGGCTCGATCGATCAGGAGACGCGGCTGTTCGACCCGGGCAAGGGCGAGACGCGCTCGATGCGGTCGAAGGAAGAGGCACATGACTACCGCTATTTCCCCGATCCCGACCTGTTGCCGCTCGAACTCAGCGCCGAATTGGTCGAGGGGCTGAAAGCGGCGCTCCCCGAACTGCCGGATGAGAAGAAGGCCCGCTTCATCCGCGATCTCGGCCTGTCGGCTTACGACGCCGGCCATCTGGTCGCCGAGCGGGAGATCGCCGACTATTTCGAGACTGTTGCAAAGGGTCGCGACGCCAAGC
>JAEZEY010000397.1 GCA_023432845.1 Pseudomonadota bacterium | reverse complement strand
GCCAGGCGAGCGGCGCCACCGTGCCGCGGGCCAGCGCATAGGCGCCGATCAGGCCGGGGATGACCGCGCCAGACGGCAGCGTCGCCAGCGCCGCGACCTTGGCGACAAAGCTCACCAGCAAGGTCAGTGTGCCGTAAGTGCCGAGCCGGCTGTCGCGCATGATCTCCAGTTTCGCCGCCTTGTCGCGGCCGCCGCCGAAGCCGTCGGCGACGTCGCCGAGGCCGTCCTCGTGCAGCGCGCCGGTGAGCAGCGCACTGGCGCCGAAGGCGAGCGCCGCCGCGGCCAGTGGCGGCAGATGCAGCCATAGCAGCGCCAGATAAACGCCGCCGACGAATGCACAGATGCCGGCGCCGATCAGCGGGAACAGGCGCTGCGCCCGGACAAAGTTCGATGGACGGGCGCCGTCCGGATGGGGCACAGGAATGCGGGTCTGGAATCCGATCGCGGTGCGAAGATCGTCAAGCCAGTCCATGAGGCTTAAGTCCATCAGGTCGGACACGGCTGCGCGCCTGCCGGTTGAATGGGAGAATCTGTTGTGCGGTTTGCCACTCTAGATGATCTGCGCGCGGCCTGTCGCGAGCTTCCGTCCGGCGATACGGCGGCGGCCGAAGCCGCGGCACAGCGGCAGGCGGTGCTGACCAAGCCGCCCGGCAGCCTCGGTCGGCTGGAAGAACTGGCGGTGTGGTTCGCGTGCTGGCGCGGCCAGCCGGTGCCGGAGTTGAAGCGCTTTTCGGTGCTGGTCTTCGCCGGCAACCACGGCGTCGTCACGCACGGCGTCTCGGCTTTTCCGAGCGCGGTAACGAGCCAGATGATCGCGAATTTCGAAGCGGGCGGCGCCGCGATCAATCAGTTGTCGCGCCTCGCCGGCGCCGAGCTCGACGTCATCGCGCTCGATATCGAGCGTCCGACCGCGGACTTCACCCAAGGCGCGGCGACGAGCGAGGACGAATTTCTCGCCGCCGTTCAGGCCGGCTACGATGCCGTCAAGGCCGATGCCGATCTCGTCGCGGTGGGTGAGATGGGCATCGGCAACACCACGGTCGCGGCCGCTTTGTGCGCGGCGCTGCTGGGCGGCGATGGCGCCGACTGGGTCGGGCGGGGGACCGGTGTCGATGATGACGGTCTGTCGCGCAAGCGCGCGGCGGTCGAAGCCGGCGTGGGCCGCCACCGCGATCATGCCTCCGATCCTTTGCAGATCGCGGCGGCGCTCGGCGGACGCGAACTGGCCGCGATTGCCGGTGCAGTGCTGGCGGCGCGGATGCACCGCATTCCGGTGCTGCTCGACGGCTTTGTGGCGACCGTCGCGGTGTTGCCGCTCTGGCGCGTCAATGGCGCAGTTCTCGATCACTGCCGCGCTGCCCATGTCTCGGCGGAATTCGGCCACCGTCATTTGCTGAGCCGGCTCGGCATGAAGCCGCTGCTCGATCTCGATATGCGGCTTGGTGAAGCCTCGGGCGCGGCCACGGCGGCGCTGCTGTTGCGCGCCGCGCTTGCCTGTCACGCCGGCATGGCGACCTTTGCCGAAGCGGGCGTGTCGGGCGCGGAGGGGTAGGGCTCAGTCGCGGCCAATCGCATTGCTCGCCCTTGCGATGGTGCCGACTGCGAGACGCCTATTGCTATTTCGACGGCAACCTATAATTGTAAATGGCGGTTGGGGGGCGTCATGAAAAATAAATACTGTCGCATTTGCTGGAATACGGCTTTCTGGCACAGGCCGACCGGAGACGCGGCCAAGCTGGAGGCTGCCGGCTCGTATGTTAGCGATTATGGTTTTGGCCATGAGGAGTGGTTGTTCAATTTTTCTTGGCTACAACCTGGGCCGCGAACTTTACTGGGAAAGTTTCGCTACGGTTTCCTTCAGCCCATCGGTAAGTACCGGCAGACCTATATTGGGCAGACTTTCGACGCCTTCCTTTATTCGATCGATTCAGTCGGGAAGCGGATCGCAATTGGGACGATTAAGAATGTATATGTCCCCGATGATGATGAGATCAAGGCCGCGTTCGCTTACATGAAGCGTATGGGTTGGATCGGTGAGATGAAAGACGAGGTCGTTCAGGTTCAGGGGGACATTAAAGGCCTGACGCATGGTCCGGCAGCTATCATTAATGTGAGGTTTCGTCAGGAAGACGTGCAGTTTTTCGAGCCCCGTTTCGTTATCGATAAGCCGCATAAGGTTTGCAGCAGTGCTCGGTACCAGCCTTTTGATTGGGAAGGTGAGATGCCGACAATCTTGAATAGGCGTCCGCCGTTGCGCAGTGGCAAAAAGAAAAAGACAGAAAGCGAGATTACGCGAGCGGCGGTGGCTGGTACGACCTTTGATCCCGCCCACAATCGTCTGCAGAACGCGCTCTTTGATTATTTGGTTGGTCGATTCGGTCAGTCTGAGGTCTCCTACGAGGACGATGCCGTTGACCTTGTTCTGCGAAGCGGTGGTCGGGCAGTGTTCTTTGAGATCAAAACCGCCTTCTCGGCCAAACAGTGCATCCGGCAGGCGTTGGGGCAGCTTCTTGAATATAGTTTCTATCCCAACCGACGTGAGGCGGGAGAGCTGATTGTCGTTGGGGAGCCTGAGGCTTCGGCTGACGATTCCGAGTATCTTGATCGGTTGCGAACCAAGTTCAATCTGCCTGTGCGGTACATGAGGTGGGATTGGGATAATACGGTGCTCAAAGGCGTTCTTTGATGTGGGGCGGCCGTTGGACCCCAACTATCCCAGCGCCGTCATCACCGCTTTAGCGATCGCCGCGGTGCCATCCGTGCCGCCATATTCCATCGGCTTGAGCCCGCTGCGGTAGGCATCATCGACAGCCTGCTCGATGCGCTGCGCCGCTTCGGCGGCGGGCTGATGGTCGTGCTTGTCGGCGAGCCAGTCGAGCATCATCGCCGCCGACAGGATCATCGCCGTCGGATTGGCCTTGCCCTGGCCCATGATGTCCGGCGCGGTGCCGTGGCAGGGCTGAAACACCGCATGGGTGTCGCCGATATCGGCCGATGGCGCCATGCCGAGGCCGCCGATCAGGCCGGCGGCGAGGTCGGAGAGAATGTCGCCGAACATGTTCTCCATCACCATGACGTCGAAGTCCCACGGCTTCTTCACCATCATGGCGGCGCAGGCGTCGACATAGAGCTTGTCGGTGGCGACGTCCGGAAACTTCGCCTTGCGTTCGTCGAAGATGCCGCGCTGCCAGTTGAACGCCTTGAACACGTTGGCCTTGTCGACAAGCGTCAGCCGTCCCGGCTTGCCACGTGTTTTGCGGCGCTGAGCGAGACGCAGGCAGAAATCGAACAGCCGCTCGGTAGTCTTGCGCGTGACGACCAAAGTCTCGCGCGCCTCGTCGTTGGTGGTGACACCCTTGCCCATCGATGCGAACAGGCCTTCGGTGGATTCGCGCACCAGCACGAAGTCAATGCCATGCTCATGCGCGCCGACGATGGGTGATGGCACGCCGGGCACCAACCGCGCCGGGCGCATGCCGGCATAGAGGTCGTAGATGAAGCGCAGTTCCACCTGCGGCATGATCTCGGTGCCGTCGGGATAGCGGATGCTCGGCATGCCGCATGCGCCCAGTAGAATGGCGTCGGCCTCGCCGGCGAGCTTGACCGTCGCGTCCGACATCGATTTGCCGGTTGCCTTGTATTCCTCGGCGCCGGCCGGCGCTTCCGAGAAACGGAACTTGAGGCTCGGCGTCGTCTCCTCGACGCGGCGCAGCACATCGAGCGCCGGCCTCATCACTTCGTGGCCGATGCCGTCGCCCGGCAGCACGCAGACATGAAAGGCGGAGTTGGCGGACATGCGGCGTTCCTCGATACGGATGGCCTTTGCGGCGCTTGGACGGTAGTTTGCCGGCTAATGAATACGGCTCGAGGGACGGGCGCAAGGGGAGAGGCATGCCACGGTTTTCCGCTCACATCGACTACCTGTTCAAGGAACGGCCGCTGATTGAGCGTATCGATGCGGCGGCGGCGGCCGGCTTCACCGCCATAGAGGGACGCTTTCCCGACGGCGTGACCGCGGCCGACTACAGGCGCGCCGCCGAGCGCAACAATCTCAAGGTGCTCGGCATCAACACGCCGCAAGGCGACGCGGGCGAGTTCGGCCTCGGCGCGCTGCCGGGGCGGCAGGACGAGTGGCGCGCCGCCTTCGCGCAGACGCTCGACTACGTCTCGGCGGTTGGCGGCCTCGCCATCCACTGCCTCGCCGGTATGGTGG
>JAEZEY010000358.1 GCA_023432845.1 Pseudomonadota bacterium | reverse complement strand
CCGGTCCGCGCATAGAGCAGGGCGGCGACGCCAAGCAACGCTGCGCCTTCGGCCCGCAACAGCAGCCGAGGGATGCCGTTGACCGACCCGGTTTCGCTCATCGGTTAAGTGCGTGCGGCCGTCTCGCCGCGCAAGTCGTTCACCGCCGCCGCGACCTTCGTCATCAGCGCCGCCCAGTCGCCGTCGGCGCCCTGGCGGAAAATGCGCATGGTCGGATACCACGGTGCGTCGTCGCGCTTGAGCAGCCAGCGCCAGTCGGAAATCGCCGACACCAAAAGGAACACCGGCCGCCCCAGCGCGCCGGCCAGATGCGGCACCGACGTATCGCCGGTGACGATGAGGTCGAGGTTTTCCATCAGCGCCGCGGTGTCGAGGAAGAGCGGCGCGTTCGGATCGTTGTCGGCGTCGGCCGGCCTGATCAGGTCGCGGAAGGCGACGCCCTTGATCTGCTCGGCCGGCGCGCCCTTCTGAAACGAGATCAATTCGACATCGGGCAAATCGGCGATCGCCTTGAAGGCGACGAGCGGGATATCGCGGCGCGAGCGGATGGTGCGGTCGGCATGGCCCGGCGCCCAGTTGATGCCGATGCGCAGCTTCTTCGTCGGTGCCAAGGTCGCGCGCCACTTTTCGACGCGCGCCGCTTCGGCGAACAGATAAGGCGCCTCGCCGGGAATGGCGTCGGCCTCGATGTTGAGAATGCCCGGCACGCTCATCAGCGGCGCCCAGCGGATCGGACGCGGATCGGCGCGCAGTTCTTCCTCGCTGGTGACGATGGTGACGCCCTTCAAGGTCGACATCAGGGCCTTGAGCCCCGGCCGCACCATGAGCGTGACGTCATGGCCTTGCGAAGCCAGCCACGGCGCCAGCCGCGCGAACTGGATGGCGTCGCCGAGGCCTTGCTCGGTGATGAGCACGATGCGCTCGCCCTTGCGCTCTTCGCCATGCCAGCGCGGATCGGGCAGAGCCTTGTAGGTCGGCTCCGGCAGCTGGCCGCGATGATCGTAATCGGCAAAGCCCGCCGGCCAGTCGCCGGTGAGCAGCTTGAGCTGGCCGCGCGCGGCAAAGGCTTCGTGCATCCGCGGCGCCGCCTTGATGGCGCGGTCGTAGGAGGAAATCGCTTCGGCAAAATGCGCGGACGTCTCCGCGCCGGCGGCGAGTTCAAGCAGGCCGAGATCCTTGAGCACCGCGCCGCGGTTCATCAGAATGCGCGGATCGCCGGGCGAGCCCATCAGCGCCTTGTCGTAATCCTTGAGCGCCTCGGCCGGCCGGCCGATGGTCTCCAGCAGCGCGCCGCGATTGATCAGGTCAGGCACCGAGGTGGGGTCGAGCGCGATGGCCTTGTCGAAGCTCTTGAGCGCCTCGAGCGGCATGCCGGCATCGACCAGGATGTTGGCGCGGTTGCCATGGGCGGCGGCGAGCTTGGGATCGAGCGCGATGGCCTGGTCGATGGCCTTGATGGCCTCGAGCGGCTCGCCGAGCCGGTCCAGGGCCTGGCCGAGCAGGTTGTACATCTTGGCGGTGGCGGGGCCGAAATTGATGGCCCGGCGCACCACCTCGACGCCTTCCTTGAACTGGCCCTCGGCGCAGGCAACCACGGCGCAGCAATACAGCGTCTCGGCATGCTCCGGATTGATCCGCAGCACCTCCATATACCGCTCCATGGCGGGCCGGAGCTGGCCCTGGCGGTGGTGGAAAAGGCCCTGTTGCAGGATCTGGGCGATGGTCTGCGGGGAGGTCGTCGGCTCGGTCATGCGGGGCTTCTAGGGGGGATTTGGGGGCCGTTCAACCTCGTCATTCCGGGGCGCGGCCGCCTCAGCGCGTTCACGCGCGTCTTCGACGCGCTATTGGCCGCGAACCCGGAATCCAGCCCTGGATTCCGGATCGCCGCCGTGCGGCGTCCGGAATGACTTAGAATTTTGCAGCGCACCCACGGCTGTGACATTCTCCGGCCGACACGAGACAAGGCAGGGGCCGGAAGCGACCATGAAGGACATCCTCGACAGACTCGAAGAGCGGCGCGCCGAGGCCCGCCTGGGCGGCGGCGAGAAGCGCATCGACGCGCAGCACAAGCGCGGCAAGCTGACCGCCCGCGAGCGCATCGAGCTCTTGCTCGACAAGGGCTCGTTCGAGGAACTGGACATGTTCGTCGAGCACCGCTCCAACGACTTCGGCATGGAGAAGACCAAGATCCCCGGCGACGGCGTCGTCACCGGCTGGGGCACCATCAACGGCCGCACCGTCTATCTGTTCTCCAAGGACTTCACCGTGTTCGGCGGCTCGCTGTCCGAGACCCACGCGCAGAAGATCATCAAGGTGCAGGACATGGCGATGAAGGCGCGCGCGCCGATCATCGGCCTGTTCGACGCCGGCGGCGCCCGCATCCAGGAAGGCGTCGCGGCGCTCGCGGGTTATTCCTACGTGTTCCGCCGCAACGTCATCGCCTCGGGCGTGATCCCGCAGATCTCCGTCATCATGGGCCCGTGCGCCGGCGGCGACGTCTATTCGCCTGCCATGACCGACTTCATCTTCATGGTGAAGAACACCAGCT
>JAEZEY010000115.1 GCA_023432845.1 Pseudomonadota bacterium | reverse complement strand
CGCCCGCTCCGTGCTCACTGCCATCGCTATCTTCCTCGTCTTCGCCAGCGTCGTGCTGGTGCTGTGGGTCGGCGCGCAGGACGTGCTTGCTGGCGACATCACGCCGGGCCGGCTCGGCCAGTTCGTGCTCTACGCGGTGTTCGCGGCCGGCGGTCTCGGCGAACTGTCTCAGGTGTGGGGCGAAATCTCGCAGGCCTCCGGCGCGGCCGAGCGTCTGTTCGAAATTCTCGACGTCGAGCCCGAGATCAAGGCGCCGGCCAGTCCCGTCACCATGCCCGTGCCGGCGCGCGGCGCGGTTTCATTTGACGATGTGCGCTTCGCCTATCCGACGCGGCCCGATGCTCTTGTGCTCGACGGATTGTCATTCGCGGTAAAGCCGGGCGAGCGCCTGGCGCTCGTCGGCCCATCCGGCGCCGGCAAGAGCACGATCTTCCATCTCATCCTGCGATTCTACGATCCGGCCAGCGGCCGCGTCCGCTTCGACGGCGTCGACCTGCCCACGACCGATCCGGCGGACTTGCGAAAGCGAATTGCGCTGGTGCCGCAGGACACGGTGGTGTTTGCGTCCAGCGTCGCCGACAACATCCGCTTCGGTCATCCGGAAGCCAGCGACGACGCGGTGAAGCGCGCAGCGGAAGCGGCCCATGCCGCCGAGTTCATCGATCGCCTGCCGCAGGGCTACGACACCATCCTCGGCGAGCGCGGCATCACTCTGTCCGGCGGCCAGCGCCAGCGCATCGCGATTGCCCGCGCCATTTTGCGCGACGCGCCACTATTGCTGCTCGACGAAGCCACCTCATCACTCGACGCCGAGAGCGAGACTTTGGTGCAGCAGGCGCTGACGCAACTGATGCAGCAGCGCACCTCCATCGTCATCGCGCACCGGCTGGCAACAGTCTTGTCCTGCGACCGCATCCTCGTCATCGACAAGGGCCGCATCGTCGAGGAAGGCACGCACGCGCAGCTCTCCGCCAATGGCGGCCTCTATGCGCGGCTGGCCAAGCTGCAGTTCGAAGCGACCTAAGCCGCCTTCGCCTTAGTCTTGACCTTGACCCGCACCTTGGCCACCGGCGCGCTGACCTTGACGCGCGTCAGGTCGTCACTGCGGTATGGCACGACATCATAGGTTCGGCAGTGCGGGCAATCGGCGTCCAGAGCCTCGGCCGCCTCGGCAAGCCAGTGGCCTTCGCACACGGTGCAGACATAGTGATTGCGGAACCAAGTCATGGAACTCTCGGATCAAACGAATCAGTTTGAAAATGAGAGCACAAAATTTGCGGGAGAAAATGGCGGATTACGCCTTGCTCATCGCGCCTTTGGCGCCGGCGCGGGCGGCGACGATGCCCTCGCGTGCCAGTTCGTCGGCGCGCTCGTTCATCGGATGGCCGGCGTGACCCTTCACCCAGTGCCAGTGCACATGGTGTAGCTTGAGCGCCTCGTCGAGACGCTGCCATAGATCGACATTCTTCACGGGCTTCTTGTCGGCGGTGCGCCAGCCATTGCGCTTCCAGCTGTGAATCCACGACATGATACCGTTACGGAGATACTGGCTGTCCGTGTGAAGATCGACCGTGCACGGTCGCTTCAGCCCTTCCAGCGCCGAGATTGCCGCCATCAGTTCCATGCGGTTGTTGGTGGTGTGCGCCTCGCCGCCAAACATTTCCTTGCGCGTCTCACCGAAGGTGAGGATCGCGCCCCAGCCGCCCGGCCCCGGATTCCCCGAGCAGGCACCGTCGGTGTAGATGGTGACGCGCTGGTCGCTCATCAGTTCAGGCCATAGTCACCCGCGCTCGTCACCGACTGGTGGAAGCGCAGCTTGCGGAAATATTCGAGCGGGTCTTTGGGCTTGACCAGCGCGCCATCCGGCACCGCGAGCCAGTCCACCAGACGCGTCAGCAGGAAGCGCGTCGCGGCGCCGCGCGCCAGCATCGGCAGCGCGTCGCATTCGGCTTTCGAGAGCGGCCGCACCGCCTGATAAGCCTTCAGGAGCGCGCGGCCCTTGGTGACGTTGAAGGAGTGGTCCGGCTCGAAGCACCAGCAGTTCAGGCAGATCGCGACGTCATAAGCGAGCGTGTCGGTGCAGGCGAAGTAAAAGTCGATCAGGCCCGACAGTTCGTTGCCGAGAAAGAACACATTGTCCGGAAACAGGTCGGCGTGAATGACGCCCTGCGGCAGGTCGCGCGGCCAGGATTTCTCCAGCACGTCGAGTTCTCGCGCGACCTCGGCGCACAGGCCCGGCCGCACCTCGTCGCCGCGCGCGCCCGCGCGATCGAGCAAGGGCCGCCAGCTCTCAACCGACAGCGCGTTGATGCGCGTCATTTTGAAATCGCTGCCGGCGAGGTGCAGCTTCGCGAGGGCCTCGCCGACCGCGACGCAATGGGCGACGCTCGGCTTTCGGATCCAGAGACCATCGAGGAAGGTGACTATCGCGGCCGGCCGGCCCGCCAGCACGCCGAGCGCGGTGCCGTCCGTCGCCCTCACCGGCTGCGGACAATTGAGCCCGCGCGCGGCCAGATGCTCCATCAGACCGAGGAAGAACGGCAGGTCCTCTTCCGCCACGCGCTTTTCGTAGAGCGTGAGGATGAAATAGCCCTTGCTCGTGTGAACGAGAAAGTTCGAGTTCTCGACGCCCTCGGCGATGCCCTTGTAGGAGAGCAGTTCGCCAATGTCGTAGCGGGCGAGAAAGCGCGCGAGATCGTCGGTGGAGACGTCGGTATAGACGGCCATGCGCGCCTACTCCGCCGCCTGGTTTTCGCGCAGCGCACGCGGCAGCGGGAAGAACACGCCCTCTTCAGCCGACGACACGGTCTCGACACTGACGTCGTAACGCGCGGCGAAGGCGTCGATGATTTCCTCGACCAGGATTTCCGGCGCCGAGGCGCCGGCGGTGATGCCGAGCCGTGCGATGTTGCCGAAGGCGGTCCAGTCGATGTCGGCGGCGCGCTGCACCAGGGCGGCGTGGCGGCAGCCGGCGCGCTCGGCGACCTCGCGCAGGCGCTGCGAGTTCGACGAGTTCGGCGCACCGACCACGATCAAGGCGTCGACTATGGGCGCGACCCGCTGCACCGCCTCCTGCCGGTTGGTGGTGGCGTAGCAGATGTCTTCCTTGTGCGGGCCGACGATGACCGGGAAGCGCTGCTTCAGCCGCTCGACGATTGCCGCGGTGTCCTGCACCGACAAGGTCGTCTGCGTCACATAAGCCAGCGCGCCGGCATCACGCGGCGTGAAGCGGTCGGCATCTTCGAGCGTTTCGACCAGACTGACGGCGCCGGCCGGCAGTTGCCCCATGGTGCCGATCACTTCGGGATGGCCGGCATGGCCGATGAGCACGATCTCGCGGCCGCGCTTGTGGTGGATCTCGGCCTCGCGGTGCACCTTGGTGACCAGCGGACAGGTGGCGTCGAGCGCGAACAGGTTGCGCCCCGCCGCCTCGTCCGGCACGGATTTGGGCACGCCATGGGCGGAGAAGATCACCGGCGCCTTGGTGCCTTCCGGGACTTCGGCCAGTTCCTCGACGAAAATGGCACCCTTGGCGCGCAGGCTCTCGACCACATAACGATTGTGGACGATCTCGTGGCGGACATAGACCGGCGGGCCGTAGATTTTCAGCGCCTGCTCCACCGAATCGATGGCCCGGACCACCCCGGCGCAGAAACCGCGCGGGGAGCACAGCAGGACTTTCAGCGGCGGCCTTGCAG
>JAEZEY010000117.1 GCA_023432845.1 Pseudomonadota bacterium | reverse complement strand
CGTCTGGCTGCCCTGGCCGGGAAATACGAATGCGACCGTCATCGCCCTTTGTAACCTTCGCGCTGTGTCGGGATACCGTCGTCTGCGCCCGGAACCCAGCCCCCGGGGCGAACCCGAGCCGAAAGACACTTGTCCTCGCGCGATGTCAACCGGGCTTGTCCACCGCTCCAAATGCCGCCCGCCCCGTGCGGTAACGAGTCTAAAAGACTCTGCCGCTAGGGTTTTTCGCTCAAATCCGGATTTGTCCTTGAGCGCGGCCGGCATCGGGCCCCCGCGCGGCGGAATCGTTCATGGCCGACCTGATCTCCGAGGATGACATCGCGCGCGCCCGCACAGACGCGGAATTCCGTCAGGAATTGCTGGCGAGGAACCTGGAGCGGCTGCTGGCGGCACTCAACAAGGCGCGCAAGAACGGCGACGAGCGGGATCCCGCCTGCGCCCGCCAGATCCGCGAGGGCGTCGACCTGGCGGTAGCGCTCGCCGGCCGCCTGCAAAGGGGCTAAACGCGGCGCCAGCCGCTCAAGCTCGCGGCAATCCTTGCCTTTTGCGGCAAAACTCCTATAACCCGGCCATCTTCCGTCGCTCCCGGTTGGGGACTGAACGGACGGCCGTTTTTCGACTGATTATTCAGCCGCTTGCGGTAGGGCCCTGAAAAGCCCGGCGTCCCGTGTTTCCGCCTTCAGAGCAAATCGAGCCTTTCCCGAAGGGCTCGAAGGGCTAGGCGCCGAGACGACGGAAATGGGCAAACCAAGGGAAAGGCATTCCATGCCATTGTATGAACACGTCTATCTGGCGCGGCCCGATCTGAGCCCGCAGCAGGTGGAAGAGCTCACCGCCAAGCTGACCGGTGTCATCACCGAAGGCGGCGGCAAGGTCACCAAGTCCGAGTACTGGGGCCTCAAGTCTCTCTCCTATCGCATGAACAAGAACCGCAAGGCGCACATGACGTTGCTCAACGTCGAGGCTCCGGCGGCGGCGCTGACCGAAGTCGAGCGCCAGGAGCGCATCAACGAAGACGTCATGCGCTATCTCACCATCCGCGTCGAAGCGCTCGAGGAAGGTCCCTCGGCAATGATGCGCAAGTCGGATCGCGACGATCGTGGTGATCGCGGCGACCGTGGTGATCGTGGCTTCGGCGGTGGCCGTGGCGGTGATCGCGAGCGCCGTCCGCGCCGCGACGACGACAACGCCGACGCGAGCGGGGAGGAATAAGTCATGGCTTTCGGTTCTTCGCAGGGTGGCGGCCAGCGCCGTCCGTTCTTCCGCCGTCGCAAGACCTGCCCGTTCTCGGGCGCCAATGCGCCGAAGATCGACTACAAGGACGTGAAGCTGCTGCAGCGTTACGTCTCCGAGCGCGGCAAGATCGTGCCGTCCCGCATCACCGCGGTTTCGGCCAAGAAGCAGCGCGAACTCGCCCAGGCGATCAAGCGCTCGCGCTTCCTCGGTCTGCTGCCTTACGTTATTCGCTAACGGCCTCGCCCTGAGGAGCGCACCGCAAGGTGCGCGTCTCGACGGGCGGAGCGCCCCCCTCATCTTTCGAAATGCGCCTCCGGCGCTCCTCAGGATGAGGGCTCAAGAAACGAGGCGCCCGATAACGGGCGCCGATGGTTGGGGCGGACGGTCCGCTTAAGGACACGATCCGCCTCTAACCGCTCCTGGAGCGGGACAGCTGGTGATGATGCAATTTGGCCTCATAGGTGTAGGTTCGGGCGCGGCGGCAGCCTTGTTGTTCGCGTCGCTCACGTCGGGCACACCGCTTTCGGTGCCGCTCGCCTATCTGGCGCCCCTTCCCCTCATGATTGCTGCACTGGGCTGGAGCCACTGGGCGGCGCTGATCGGCGCCCTCGCCGGCGGCTTCGCCATCTGGCTGTTGTTCGGCTCGCTGTTCTTTGTCGCGTTCTTCGCCGGCATTGGCCTGCCCGGCTGGTGGCTCGGCTATCTCGCAATGCTGGCGCGGCCGGTCGGCCAGAACGGCACGGCCACGCTCGAGTGGTATCCGCCGGGCCGCCTCGTCGTCTGGGCTGCGGGGCTCGGCAGCGCGCTGATCATTCTCACCGTCCTGGTCATGGGCGGCGATGCCAATTCACTCCGCGAGGCCATGGGCGCGGCGCTGCGTGAAGTCTTCCGCGTCGCTGCGACCGAGGCCGGCTCTTCGGGCCCCGCCGCCTTGCGCGATCCCGACCGCTTCATCGACGTGCTGGTCGTCATCATTCCGCCGGCGACCGCTGTAATGGCGACGCTGACCAATGCCCTCAATCTCTGGCTGGCCGGCCGTATCGTGAAATTCTCCGGCCGCCTGACGCGGCCCTGGCCGGACATCCCCGGAAT
Organism: Pseudomonadota bacterium; assembly: GCA_023432845.1. Classification (GTDB taxonomy): domain Bacteria; phylum Pseudomonadota; class Alphaproteobacteria; order Rhizobiales; family Xanthobacteraceae; genus Pseudolabrys. The sequence continues at coordinate 299 of JAEZEY010000117.1, read as the reverse complement.
GACCTTTCCGCCGCTCACCGCGGCAGCGCTGGCGCTCGCCATCGCGCTCACCTTCATCGACGGCATGATCGGCATTCTCGCCGGCATCGCGTCGGCGGCCCTGCTGCTCGCCTACGGCCTGCTTGGCTTTGCTGTGGTTCACGTGGTGACGCGCGGCCTGACCGCCCGCGGTTTCGTGCTCGCCGGCGTCTATGCGGCAGTGCTTATTTTCGGCTGGCCGGTCCTGATCCTGGGCCTGGTCGGTCTTGCCGAACAGATCTTCAACTTCCGGGCCCGCGCCGCCTTGCGGCGTGGGCCCC
>JAEZEY010000021.1 GCA_023432845.1 Pseudomonadota bacterium | reverse complement strand
GCATCGAACTCATCGCCCTTGGCGAACCGGATTATCCTTCGCGCCTGCAGACCATCGACGATGCGCCGCCGCTGCTCGCCGTGCGCGGCGATATCGCATCGTTGACGCGCCCGCTCATTGCCATCGTCGGCTCGCGCAATGCCTCCGCCGTCGGCCTGAAATTCGCGGCATCTCTCGCGCGCGATCTCGGCGAGGCCGGCTACGGCATCGTCTCGGGTCTGGCGCGCGGCATCGACGCCGCGGCGCATCGCGCCACGAAAGACTCGGGCACGGTCGCGGTGCTGGCCGGGGGCCATGCGCGCATTTATCCGGCCGAACACGAGCCACTGGTCGAAGAGCTGATCGCGCGCGGCGCCGCCGTGTCGGAAATGCCTCTCACGCACGAGCCGCGTGCACATGACTTCCCGCGCCGCAATCGCCTGATCTCCGGCCTGTCGGTCGGCGTCGTCATCGTCGAGGCGGCCAAGCGTTCCGGCTCGCTCATCACTGCGCGCATGGCCGGCGAACAGGGCCGCGAGGTGTTCGCCGTGCCCGGCTCGCCGCTCGATCCGCGCGCCGAAGGCACCAACGGCCTGCTCAAGCAGGGCGCGACGCTCGTCACCGAAGCCGCCGACGTCATCAACGCCATCGAGCCGATCCTCGGCCGCGGCCTGCCGCCGATGGAAGAACCTGACATGGACGATCTGTTGGCGCCGGACCACGAACCCGGCGACGACGAACGCAGCCGCGTCGTTGCCCTGCTCGGCCCCTCGCCGATCTCGATCGACGATCTGGTGCGGCTGTCTGATACCACCCCGGCCATCGTCCGCGTCGTGCTGCTGGAGCTTGAACTGGCCGGACGGTTGGAGCGTCACGGCGGCGGCCTTGTCTCGCTCGTGTAAACTGCATGCGGATCGAATCGAAACGCAACATCGAAACAGCAGGTCTCGCGAATGCTTCACCGCGCCGTTCTCGTCGCGCTCCTGATCGTCGTCGCCGCGCCGTTCGCGCAAACAAGCGCACAAGCGCAAAGCCGGACCGAAAGCTTCGCCGCCTTCGTGCGGGAGCTGTGGCCGGATGCACAGGCCAAGGGCATCACCCGGGCCACCTTCGACAGCGCCATGCGCGGGCTCACGCCGGACCAGCGCGTCATCAACGCGACCCAGCGCCAGCCGGAATACGGCAAGCCGGTCGGCGAATACATCAATGCGCTGGCCTCGCCGCGCCGCATAAAGACCGGGCTGGCCAAGCGGAAGCAATGGGCGCGCGCGCTCGAAGGCGTCGAGAAGAAATACGGCGTCGAACGCTGGATCCTCGTCGCGCTGTGGGGCATGGAGACCGACTACGGCGCCGCCAAGGACAAGTGGGACGTGTTCCGCTCGCTGGCGACACTCGGTTACGTGAAGTACCGCCATCCCTATTTCCGCAACGAGCTCATCGTCGCGATGGGCATCATGCAGGACAACAATTATCCGCGCGAGCAGATGGTGTCGTCATGGGCCGGCGCCATGGGCCAAAGTCAGTTCATGCCCTCGAGCATGGTCGGCTACGCAGTTTCCTATTCGGGTCAGGGCCGCCCCGATCTGTGGAACAACGTCCCCGACGTGCTCGCCTCCACCGCGAACTATCTGCACAAGGCGGGATGGAGAACCGGCCTGTCCTGGGGCTTCGAAGTGGTGGTGCCGAAAGGCTTCGACACAATGAAGAGCCGCGCCAGCTTCTCGGAATGGACCAAGCTCGGCGTGCGCCGCGCCGACGGCAAGCCGTTCCCGCGCGACGATCAGACGACCAGCCCGGCCATTCTGTTCTTTCCGAGCGGCATCAAGGGCCCGGCCTTCATCGCCACCGAGAACTTCCTGGTGCTGAAGCACTATAACAACTCGGATGCCTATGCGATCGCGGTCGGCCATCTCGCCGACCGCCTGCATGGCGGCATTCCGTTTCGCGCCGCCTGGCCCAAGGACGACCGGCCGCTGTCGCGCGATCTGCGTATCGCGTTGCAGAAGCGGCTTGCCGCGCTCGGCTACAAGGTCGCCGATTTCGAAGGGCGCATCGACTTCGACATCCGCGACTACATCCGCGCCGAGCAGAAGAAGCACGGCATGGTGCCGGACGGGAATCCGACCATCGCGCTCCTGGAGAAGATCGGCGTGTCGGTGCGGTGACCCGTCGGCGCCCCTACCTCCGCCGCTCCTTATCGCCGTTGCTGTTCGGCCGGACGAGGCTTTCGGCCTCGAGCCGGACCATTTCCAGGAGGTAGCCGAGCGTATCGAGGCCGCTGCGGCGGGACAGTTGCGCCAGATCGTGCGACAAGGCGGCCACATAGCTGGCCACCGCGCTTTGGCTGCCGTTTTCTCCGCCTGTTTGGGGCATATTCCGGTCCGGCTCGGGTCAGTACGCGTCGTTGGAAGGCGAAATTAGACTAGCGTACGCAAAAGGTAGTATTAATAATTGCGTTACATTAAAATACATCTTTTAGTTGCATTTGGGAGCAGGAAATAGCCACCCGCTTTGTACTTGATTTCACTGACTTTTCTTGGTCCGCGACCCGCGGCCGCCCCGGCCCGATTTGACAGGGAGGGCTCGCTTCCCCATGTTCCGGCCGACGCTAACGGACGATTCAAGCCCAGTCCGCTATGGTCCGGGCGTTCTAACCCTTTGGATTTTCGATGAAAGTTGTCGTTGTCGAGTCGCCCTCCAAGGCGAAGACGATCAACAAGTATCTTGGCGCCGGCTATGAGGTGCTCGCCTCCTTTGGCCATATCCGCGACCTCCCGGCCAAGGATGGCTCGGTCGATCCGGATCATGATTTCAAGATGCTTTGGGAGATCGACCCGCAGTCCCAGAAGCGGGTCAACGACATCGCGCGCGCCGTCAAGGGCGCCGACACCCTCATTCTCGCGACCGACCCTGATCGCGAGGGCGAAGCCATTTCCTGGCACGTGCTGGAAGCGCTGAACGAAAAGAAGGCGCTCAAGGGCCAGGCCATCCAGCGCGTCGTCTTCAACGCCATCACCAAGCAGTCGGTGACCGAGGCGATGAAGAAGCCGCGCGAGATCGACCATGCTCTGGTCGATGCCTACCTCGCCCGCCGGGCGCTGGACTACCTCGTCGGCTTCACACTTTCTCCTGTGCTGTGGCGCAAGCTGCCAGGCGCCCGCTCGGCTGGCCGCGTCCAGTCGGTGGCGCTGCGCCTCGTCTGCGACCGCGAACTGGAAATCGAGAAGTTCGTCGCCAAGGAATACTGGTCGATCCTCGCCAAGCTGAAGACCCCGCGCGGCGACGAGTTCGACGCCCGCCTCGTCGGCGCCGACGGCCAGAAGCTGCAGCGTCTCGACATCGGCACCGGCGTCCAGGCGACCGACCTCAAGACCATGCTCGAAGGCGCGAACTTCACCGTGACCTCGGTCGAGGCCAAGCCCGCGCGGCGCAATCCGCCGCCGCCCTTCACCACCTCGACCATGCAGCAGGAAGCTTCGCGCAAGCTCGGCTTCGCCCCCGCCATCGCCATGCGTCTCGCCCAGCGTCTCTACGAAGGCGTCGAGATCGACGGCGAAACGGTCGGCCTCATTACTTATATGCGTACCGACGGCATCGACATGGCGCCGGAGGCCATCACCGACATCCGCTCGATGATCGGCAAGAACTACGGCAAGGAGTATGTGCCGGGTTCGCCCCGCACCTACCAGAACAAGTCGAAGAACGCGCAGGAAGCGCACGAAGCCGTGCGCCCGACATCGGCCTCGCGCACGCCGCAGGAAGTCGCAAAGTACGTCGACAAGGATCAGGCCCGTCTCTACGAACTGATCTGGAACCGCGCCGTCGCCTCGCAGATGGAATCCGCCGAGCTGGAGCGCACCACGGTCGATATCGTGGCGAAGAACGGCGCGCGCTTTGCCGAACTGCGCGCTTCAGGTCAGGTCGTGAAGTTCGACGGCTTCCTCACGCTTTATCAGGAAGGCCAGGACGAGGCGTCGGAAGATGATGAGTCGAAGCGCCTGCCCGCGATGAGCGAGAAGGAAGCGCTGGCCAAGCTGGCGATCGAGGCCGCGCAGCATTTCACCGCGCCGCCGCCGCGCTTCTCCGAAGCGGCGCTCGTCAAGCGCATGGAAGAGCTCGGCATCGGCCGCCCGTCCACTTACGCCTCGATCCTGCAGGTGCTGCAGGACCGCGGCTATGTGCGCATCGACAAGAAGCGTTTGATCCCCGAGGACAAGGGCCGCGTCGTCGTCGGCTTCCTGGAGAGCTTCTTCCAGAAATATGTCGAGTACGACTTCACCGCCTCGCTCGAAGAGCAGCTCGACAAGATCTCGAACAACGAGATCGCCTGGAAGAAGGTGCTGGAGGACTTCTGGGTCGATTTCATCGGCGCCGTCAACGAGATCAAGGAAGTCCGCATCACGCAGGTGCTGGACGCCCTCAACGATCTGCTCGAGCCGCATATCTTTCCCGCCCGCGCCGACGGCGCGCCGGTGCGCCAGTGCCCGCAATGCGGCAACGGCCAGTTGTCGCTGAAGGTCGGCCGCTTCGGCGCCTTCATCGGCTGCTCGAATTATCCCGAGTGCAACTACACCCGGCAGATGACGCCGGGCGCGGCTAGCGCGCAGGCGACGCGCGTGCTCGGTCAGGACCCGGAAACCGGCCTCGACGTCACCATCCGTGGTGGCCGCTTCGGCACCTATTTGCAGCTCGGCGAAGAGATCAAGGCGCCCAAGCGCAAGAAGGGCGAGAAGAAGGACCCGGATGCACCGGAGCCGGTCAAGCCCAAGCGCGCTTCGCTGCCGAAGGGCGTCTCGGCCGATGACATCACGCTCGAACACGCGCTTGCCGTGCTGGCCCTGCCGCGCGAAGTCGGCATTTCGCCGGAGGATGGCCAGCCGATCATTGCCGGCGTCGGCCGCTTCGGGCCCTACGTGAAGCACGACAAGACCTACGCCTCGCTCGAGGAAGGCGACGACGTTCTCACCATCGGCCTCAATCGCGCGATGCATCTGATCGCCGAGAAGATCGCCAACCCCAAGAAGGGCCGCCGCTTCGGCCCGGCGCCCGGCAAGACGCTCGGCGAGCATCCGGACAAGGGCGGCCCGGTCGTGGTCAAGAGCGGCCGCTTCGGGCCTTACGTGTCGAACAACGGCGTCAACGCCACTTTGCCCGCCGACAAGACGCCGGACACCATCACGCTCGATGAGGCCGTGGTGCTGCTCGACGCGCGCGCCACCGCGCTCGGCAATTCTCCGCGTGCCGCCAAGAAAACGGCAAAGCAGGCCGCGGCCAGGAAGCCGGCCAAAGGCAAGGCGGCCGCCGAACCCGCCGCCGACAAGCCTGCGGTGAAGGCCAAAGCCCCCGCCGCGCGCAAGAAGCCGGCGGCGAAAGCCAAGGCAGCGGCGAAGCCGAAGAAGCCGGCCGGCAAGACCAGCCGCAAAGTCACGGCGGCCGAGTAATTTCGGCCGCTGGCGCGGCGCACGAGCCGCGATTACATTAAAGCCGTCGCGCCGCACCGGCGCCGGAACCCGCTTTGACGAAAACATCCAAACACAATCCGAATGCCCTGCCGTCGAAGGACGACATCCTCGCCTTCATTGCCGCCAATCCCGGCAAGGCCAGCACCCGCGAAATCGCCCGCGCCTTCAATCTGAAGAACGACCTGCGCGCCGATTTGAAGCGCCTCTTGCGCGAACTTGCCGATGACGGCGCGGTGGCCCGCCGCGGCCACAAGGGCAAGAAGCTGCATCATCCCGGCGCCCTGCCCTCGACCGTGCTCGCCGATATCGTATCGCGCGACCGCGATGGCGACTTCATCGCCGTGCCCGACGAATGGGACGAGGAGCAGCACGGACCGGCGCCGCGCATCCGCATTCTTTCCGCGCGCCGCCCGCGCCCCGGCGAAGCCGCCGGCATGGGCGACAAGGTGCTGCTGCACACCGACGAGATCGAGCCGGAAGACGGCATCCGCCACCGCGGCCGCATCATCAAGATTATCGAGCGGCCCAAGCACCGCGTGCTCGGCATCTTCCGCGCCAATCCCAAAGGCGGCGGCCGGCTCGAGCCCGTGGACAAAAAGATGCTCGGCCGCGAGATGCAGAT
>JAEZEY010000402.1 GCA_023432845.1 Pseudomonadota bacterium | reverse complement strand
AGGCAACCGAGATCGATATCGCGGCGAAGACGCCGGGACGTCTCAAGAACATCATGGCCGACGAGGGCGATTTCGTAACCGCGGGGCAAGTCCTCGCCGTCATGGATACGGCCACGCTCGAGGCGCAGCTTCGCGAGGCCGAGGCGCAGGTGCGGGGCGCCACCATCGGGGTCGAAACGGCTCGCAGTCAGGTGGTGCAGCGGCGAGCGGAAAAGGAGGCGGCAGCCGCCGTCGTGGCGCAGCGCAAGGCCGAACTGGACGCCGCGCAGAAGCGCTTCGATCGCTCCGATCAGCTCGCCAAATCCGGCAGCGGCTCGATCGAGAATCTCGACAACGACCGCGCCCGCTACGAAGGCGCACGCGCCGCGCTCATAGCCGCCGAAGCGCAAGTCGCCGCGGCGCAATCGGCCGTCACCGCGTCCGAGTCCCAGGTCGTCAATGCCGAGGCTGCGGTCGACGCCGCCAAGGCGACGGTCGATCGCGTCAAGGCCGATATCAAGGACAGCACCTTAGTTGCGCCGCGCGACGGCAGGGTTCAGTATCGCGTCGCGCAGCCGGGCGAGGTGTTGGGCGCCGGCGGCAAAGTGCTCAACATGGTCGATCTCAGCGACGTCTACATGACGTTCTTTCTGCCGACCGATGCCGCCGGCCGTGTGGCGATCGGCAGTGAAGTTCATCTGATCATCGATGCCATTCCGCAATTTGTCGTGCCGGCGCGGGCGACCTTTGTCGCCGATGTGGCGCAGTTCACGCCGAAGACGGTCGAAACGGCGGAGGAGCGGCAGAAGCTGATGTTCCGCGTCAAGGCGAAGATCGCGCCGGAGCTGCTGCAGAAATACATCCGCCAGGTCAAGACGGGCTTGCCCGGCACCGCCTATGTGCGGGTGACCCCCGATGCGAAATGGCCGGCCAATCTCGAGACCAAGCTGCCGCAATGAACGGGCCATCTGCCGCCCAAGCCGCCACCGTGCCGATCGCCCGGCTGCATGACGTCGGGCTGCGATACGGCGCGGTGGAGGCGCTCGACGGGATTACGCTCGATCTGCCGGCAGGCGGTATGGTCGGCCTGATCGGCCCCGACGGCGTCGGCAAATCCAGCCTGTTGGCGCTCGTTGCCGGCGCCCGCCGGGTGCAGAGCGGCCATGTCGATGTCCTCGGCGGCGACATGGCGGATGCGAGCCACCGCGGCGAGGTATGCCCACGCATCGCTTACATGCCGCAGGGGCTCGGTAAGAACCTCTACGCCATGCTGTCCGTGCGCGAGAATATCGACTTCTTCGCCCGGCTGTTCGGTCAGGACAAAGCAGAGCGTGAACGGCGGATCGCGGCGCTGACCGAGAGCACGGGCCTCGCGCCATTTCTCGACCGGCTGGCGGGAAAGCTCTCGGGCGGCATGAAGCAGAAGCTCGGGCTTTGCTGCGCGCTGGTCCACGACCCCGACCTGTTGATCCTCGACGAACCGACCACCGGCATCGATCCCTTGTCGCGGCGTCAGTTCTGGGAACTGATCGGACGAATCCGCAACACACGCCCCGGCATGAGCGTCATCATCGCTACCGCCTATATGGAAGAGGCGGCCGGCTTCGACTGGCTGGTTGCGATGAACGACGGCCGCGTGATGGCCGAAGGCACCGTCGACGATCTGTTGCGCCGGACGCAAGCCCCCAATCTCGAAGCCGCGTTCATCAATCTTCTGCCGGAACAAGAGCGGCGCGAACACCGCGCGGTCGAGCTCAAACCGTTGCCGCCGGACCACGGCGAAATCGCCATCGAAGCGCGCGACCTGACCATGCGGTTCGGCGATTTCGTCGCCGTCGATCATGTGAGCTTTCGCATTCGTCGCGGCGAAATCTTCGGCTTCCTCGGCTCCAACGGCTGCGGCAAGACCACCACCATGAAGATGCTGACCGGGCTGCTCCCGCCGAGCGAGGGCGAGGCCAAGCTCTTTGGACTTGCCCTCGATCCGAACGATCTCGAGACGCGCCGCCGTGTCGGTTACATGTCGCAGGGCTTTTCGCTCTACGGCGAATTGACCGTCCGGCAAAATCTCGAACTGCATGCGCGCCTGTTCCAGTTGCCGCAAGACGCGATCCCGGGACGTGTCGAGCGCGTGGCCGAGCGCTTCGAACTGATCGGCATCATGGATGCGTTGCCGGGCACGCTGCCGCTCGGCCAGCGGCAGCGCCTGTCGCTGGCGGTCGCCATGATCCACGAGCCGGCGCTGCTGATCCTCGACGAACCGACATCGGGCGTCGATCCGGTCGCGCGCGACGCTTTCTGGCAGACCTTGATCGACCTGTCGCGCAGCGACGGTGTCACCATCTTCATCTCGACCCACTTCATGAACGAGGCGGAACGCTGCGACCGCATTTCGCTGATGCATGCCGGCAAGGTGCTAGCCAGCGACACGCCGGCCGCCCTGATCGCCGAGCGCAACGCCGTAAATCTGGAGCAGGCTTTCATTGGCTACCTCGAGGATATCGTCGAAGGACGGGCGCTCGCGCCGCTGACGCTCGAGAACGTCGCGCCGGCGGAACGGCGGAAGAACCGGCGCTTCGATCCGCGGCGCATGTTCAGCTATGCATACCGTGAGGCGCTCGAACTGCGCCGCGACCCGGTACGCGGCACGCTGGCGCTGATCGGGACCGTAATCCTGATGTTCATCATGGCTTACGGCATTACCATGGATGTCGAGAACCTGACCTTCGCCGTGCTCGACCGCGACCAGACCACGACCAGCCAGAACTACACGATCAACATTGCGGGATCGCGCTATTTCTCGGAGCGGCCGCCGATCAGCGATTACGCCGACCTCGACCGCCGCATGCGCTCCGGCGAGCTAACGCTGGCCATTGAAATGCCGCCTGGTTTCGGTCGCGACGTGGCGCGCGGCCGCCCGGTCGCCATCGGGGCCTGGGCCGACGGCGCCATGCCGATGCGCGCCGAGACCGTGCAGGGCTACGTGCAGGCGCTCCACGCGCAGTGGCTCGCGGAAAAAGGCAGCAGCGCCAGCCCCGTCAATATCGAGATCCGCTATCGTTACAATCCCGACGTAAGGAGTCTCGTCGCCATGGTGCCGGCGGTGATCCCGATGCTGCTGCTGCTGATCCCGGCGATGCTGACGGCGCTCAGTGTCGTGCGCGAGAAGGAATTGGGCTCGGTCATCAATTTCTATGTGACGCCGACGACGCGGCTGGAATTTCTCCTGGGCAAGCAGCTTCCCTATGTCGCCCTCGGTTTGCTGAATTTCGGGCTGCTGACGCTCATGGCCGTGACCGTCTTCGGCGTGCCGCTGAAGGGCAGTTTTGCGGCGCTCGCCACCGGCGCGTTTCTCTTCATCATCTCGGCCACCGCCATGGGGTTGTTCATGTCGTCGTTCATGCGCAGCCAGGTTGCGGCCATCTTCGGCACGGCGGTCGCGACCTTGATCCCAGCGGCGCAGTTTTCCGGCTTCATCGAGCCGGTGTCGTCATTGCAGGGCATCGGCGCATTCATCGGCTCGATCTATCCGGCCACCTATTTCCTGATCATCTCGCGCGGCGCCTTCGCCAAGGCGCTGCATTTCGCCGATCTTCAGATGATGTTCGTGCCGCTGTTGCTGGCCATTCCCGTCCTGCTCGGCGCCTGCACGCTACTGCTGAAGAAGCAGGAGGCCTAAGCCATGCGGCCGTCCAACATCGTCAGCCTCGGCGTCAAGGAACTGCGCAGCCTGATGCGCGACCTGTTCATGGTTGGGCTCATCGTCTACGCCTTCACATTCGCGATCTATACGGCGGCGACGGCCATGCCGGAGACGCTCAACAAGGCGCCGATCGACATCGTCGACGAAGATGGCTCGGCGTTGTCGATGCGGCTGATATCGGCCTTCTATCCGCCTTACTTCACCGCGCCGACGCTGATCTCGACAGCGGAGATGGACTCCCGTCTCGATCGAGGCGCGACCACCTTCGCGATCGACATTCCGCCGAACTTCCAGCGCGACGTGCTGGCCGGACGGAAGCCGGATATCCAGCTCAATGTTGACGCCACCCGCATCAGCCAGGCCTTCACGGGTGCCGGTTATATCCAGACCATCATCGGCACCGAGGCGGCGACGTTTCTGCGCCGCTACCGCGCCGAAACCGTGCTGCCGGTCGATCTCGAATTGCGCATGCGGTTCAACCCGTCGCTGAACAAGTCCTGGTTCGGCGCCATCGTCGAGGTCATCAACCAGGTGACGTTGCTGTCCATCATCCTGACCGGCGCGGCGCTGATTCGCGAACGCGAGCACGGCACCATCGAGCACCTTTTGGCGATGCCGGTCACGCCGCTGGAAATCATGGTGAGCAAGATCTGGTCCATGGGGCTGGTGGTGCTGGTGAGTTGCGCCGTCGCGCTGTCGGTGGTGGTACAGGGGATATTGTCGGTGCCGGTCCAGGGATCGGTGGCGCTGTTCCTCACGGCGGCGGCCGTCAACCTGTTCGCCACATGCTCGCTGGGCATCTTCCTCGCCACGATGGCGCGGTCGATGCCGCAATTCGCGCTGATCGTCATTCTGGTGATCGTGCCGCTGGAAATGCTGTCGGGCGGCGTCACGCCGCGCGAGAACATGCCGGTGCTGGTGCGCGACATCATGCTCATCGCGCCGACCACCCATTTCGTCTCGCTGTCGCAGGCGGTTCTGTTCCGGGGCAGCGGCCTGTCCGTGGTGTGGCCGCAACTTTTGGCACTCATGAGCTTCGGCGGCGTGCTGTTCGCCATCGCGCTGATGCGGTTCCGCAAATCCATCAGCGAAATGGCCTGAGGCGGCGACGCTCGTCAAAAGAAATGGCCGGGCGCGAGGCTCGGCCATGACGTCATTAAAGAGAATGGGACCGATTACTTGCGCCGCGACAGCGGCACATAATCGCGGTTGGTTGCGCCGGTATAGAGCTGGCGCGGACGGCCGATCTTCTGCTTCGGGTCCTCGATCATTTCCTTCCACTGCGCGATCCAGCCAACGGTGCGGTCGGCCACGAGCTAACGCAGGGACTACGCCCCACGGTTAGAATCGCCAGATCACGTTTCCACTGATCGAATGATCGTAGACCCGTTTTGCAATCTGGCCCCGATATGACACGCCGAACGATGCAGTCGGTGCAAAGCGCAAACTGAAGCCGGCTTCGACCAGCGCCGCGTCGCGGGCCAGCGAAATGCCGCCGATGTCGAAAGCGGTTCCGCCGCTTGCAAAAGTCATGCTCATGGTCGGCGTGACATTGCGGGAGCCGTGGCACCAGCCGAGCGTCCCAAAAGTGGTGCGCCAGGCGCCGCCGGCCAGCGCCTGCGTGACAGAGGCCCGGGCGCCCGGCCCCGCCGCTTTCCGTAAAGCCATCGGTATCGACG
>JAEZEY010000030.1 GCA_023432845.1 Pseudomonadota bacterium | reverse complement strand
TTGCGCCGCAGGAAAAAGACACCGATGCCGATCGCAGCCAGAATGCTGACGATCGCAACACCCAGCAGAACGTTGCGATAGAGCGAGAGGCTGTCGAGCAGCTGGCCCTCACCCTGCTTCATCCCCTTTTCGGCATCGGCGACCAGATCGGCGACCGCCTTGTCGAGGTCGCGCTGGATTGCCGTATTGTCGGCAACGGCACGCAAGGCCGCCGTATTGGCCGCCAGTTCGCGCCCCCTCAGTTCGAACGCGCCGCCCGCGCCGGTGCCGTGCGCGGTCAACTCGCCAACGGCTTTCTTGATGTTGGCGTCGCCCAGCGTGTCCGACACCTTGCGCAACAGATTGGCGGCCGACCGAAACCGGTCCTGGATCGGGACAAGCTGCGCCGCGTCCAGCGCCACCATGCCCTCGCTGATCTGCGTGGTCAGAAGATGCGTCTGCGCCGCCGTCTCCAGGGCATTACGAAGGTCGGATATCTGCTTGTTGATCAATGTCTTGATCATGCCGGTCGACTTCTTCGAAGCGGCTTCGCTGTTCATCATCAAAGTGAAGTTCTGGTCATCGACCAGCTTCACCAGCGTGCCGTTGAGCGCCTCCTGCTGCTTGAAGATCTTCGTCAACTGCTCGTCATCGGAGGCACCTGGCGCATCCGCTTTCATCGGTTGCAGAAACGCGGTGATCTGCTCGCGCAGCGTTTTGAATTCCGGCTCGTTCGGCAGTTTGGACAGCAGCCGCTCGGCGCGTTGGGCCGACGCCGCGTAACGTTTTTGCATCTCGCCCAGCATCGCGGGCGGCAGCCCGGCAGCTCCGGCCGCGAGCATCCCCGTCGCGAGATTGGCTTCGGCGCCGATGTCGAGAATGGTCTGCAGGCGCTGCAGGCCGCCATTGGCAAAAGCCTGGAGCGCCTTGTTGTTGATGGTTCCGACTTCTTCCGAGCCGGCCACCACCTCGAAATACGCATCGTCGATGATCGGCGTCAGCTTCTCCGACACAAAGCCATGAACCTTGCGGACGGCCGCCTGCTTGACCTCGAGCTGAACGCGCAAGTCGCTGCGATCGAGGATGGTTTTCTCCAGCGATTTGAGATTGTCGTCGAGACGGCGGGCCGCAGCGTCAACCGGCGCAAACAGGCTCTGGATGTCGCCGTTCCCGCGCAGGCGCGTCATGACGGTCTCGGTGTTCTTTCGCTGCTCTCTCAATTCATTGGCAATCTGCCGCTGCTCTTCCACCTTGATAGCGCTGACGAAACGCGCAGCCGTGGCCGAAATTTCCCGAGACATGGCTGACAGACGCAACGCATCGGTCATCATCGGCACGCTCTTGCCGGCGACCTGCCTGAATTCCCGCTCGGTGGCCGAGAACGAGACAATCCCGACCACAACGGCAACAACCGTCGTCAAGGCGACCGCGCCAAAAGCCATCTGCAATTTACGACGAACGCCAACGCTGATTGACTTCGTCATTTCGCTCATGCGCCGAAGCGACATGGAATTGTCGGCAGCAATGTGTTCGATCTCGGCGGACGTTCTGCCCTGGCCAGTCATTGTATCCCCTCGTCTGGATCTGTTCTGCTTATTCCCGGCATCGGAGCGGCGACGACTCCCCACGTCGCGCCGCTCCGATTAATTCCCAGCCTTACTTCGCAGATATCCGGATCAGCTTGTCGACGGGCTTGAACTTCCCGTCCTCGCCAATGATGGTCATGAACACCTTGTCGAGCCCCTGATTGTCATCAGGGCCAAACGTCATCGACAGACCGCCGAGGTCGAACGTTCCGGTGTCCTTGATTGCCTTCAGGAAGGTTGCGCGATCGACGTTAGCGCCCGCTTTTTCAAGCGCAGCAATGGCCAGGCGGCCGACCAGGTAACCCTCGAGCGAGACGAAACCCGGCTCCGCCTTCGGATCCGCGGCCTTCAGAGCCGCCTGATAGTCGGCGATCACTTTGATCGACGTATCGCCCGGGAATGGCACGACCTGCGAGATCACCACGCCCTTGCCTTCCGGGCCCAATTCCTTGGCCAGCGCATCGGAGCCGACGAACGAGATGTTCACGAAGACCGGATCGAAACCGATTTTCTTGGCAAGCTTGATGAATTCGGCAGAGGGCTTATAGGCGCCCACCATGACAACGGCTTCAGGTTCGGAACGCTTTATGTTCAGAAGCGCGGTCTTCACCGCGACAGTATTGCGTTCATAGGTTCCTTCCGCGACTATCTCGAGCTTGCGCTTGTCCATCGCCTTCTTGAAGCCAGACAATCCGGCACGGCCATAGGCGTCGTCCTGATAGAAGATCGCGATCTTCTTGAATTTCAGGTCTTCGGTCAGATGATGGACCCAGGCTTCCGTCTCCGCATCGTAGGAAGCGCGAACGTTGATCACGTTCCCGAGCTTCGGATCGCGCAGGAAACCCGCGCCCGTGAAGGCCCCGACGAACGGCACGTTGGCGGCGGTGGCAATCGGCTGCGTCGCCGCCGATGTTGGCGTGCCGACCGGACCGAGGAGCGCGAAGACCTTGTCTTGCTCGATCAGCTTCTTGGCCGCGACGATCGCCTTTTCAGGTTCGTAGCCGTCATCAACGCTGATGAGCTTGAGCTTGCGGCCGTGAACGCCGCCCTTCTTGTTGGCTTCATCGAAGGCGGCATTCATGCCGACTTGCATGCCAATGCCGAGCGCGGCCGCCGGCCCGTCCAGGACAGCAGCCTGGCCGAAAACGATTTCACCGGCCGTAACGCCGTCTTCGGCCTGAACGGATGCACTAATAAAGAAAACGGAAGTCAGGATTGAAGCGGTGGCAATGGCTGCATGTTTTATCAGCATTATCAATCTCCCTGGGGGACGGCGCGTTTCTACACCGGTGGCATGGTAATTCCGGCCCCCGGAACGGCCCCTTAATCAAAATAGCAATGTAGTTTATTGAACACTGCACGAGACGGAGCGGGTTAACTGAGCCGAACCTTCGTATCAGCTTGAAAGACTGTTGTTTATTATCGAACGACACGCACCGCGGGCCGGTTTTGATAACCATCACTTTTTGTCGATATCGGGCACCGGCGCCCAGGATCGTCTCTCTATGCCAGCCGTTCGACCCTCGGATAGACGAATGCCCCCTCGAGATGGGTGCGATGCGGCTGATACAGGCGCAGGGTCAAATAGAAGCCGTCATCGGCCAGCGCCGGCAGCCAGTTGACGCCGGGCCCGGGATCGTCGGGCTGGATGACGACGGTCAGGCCGCAATCGGCATCGACCTCCGCCATGATGCACATCGGCTCGACGCCGAGCGTGCCGATCCAGTTGCGGGCGACGCGGGCGCGCGTGAGGAGTTCGTCGCCGAAGCGGGTGCGCACCTTTATCGCCGTGACCCAGCCACCGCCGAGATCGGACGCCTCAGGCACATCGCGCAACTCCGTGTAGACATCCGTGAGCGCGCGCTGCAGGTCGTCCGGCGCAGCACAAATGGGCCGCCGTGATCAAGGCGGCCGGCATCAAGCCGAGTTGAGGACCGGGGGAGCGGCTGGAGCGGGTGAAGGGAATCGAACCCTCGTATTCAGCTTGGAAGGCTGCTGCTCTACCATTGAGCTACACCCGCGCCGAGGCGGACAGATGAACCGTATCGGTCGTGCGCTGTCAACCCGACGCGCGCGGCCGGTTTCTTCAACATATTGATAGTCAACCGCTTTCGGTCAGCAGCGAGCCTCGGCCCAGGCCGGACGCTGGCGCACCAGGAGCGGGCCGTACGATGCGGCAAACAGTGCAAAGCCGGCGATCCACAGCAGCCCGGCAACCTCGAGAACCGGGATATCGCCGATCAGTGCCGCGCAGACGCGCAGCACCGCGCCGGCGAACACCAGACCGTAGATCGCCTGCGTCGCCGGGCCGGCGCGCAGGGCGTGGCCGGTGTGACCGAGCGACGCGCGCGTCATCACCGCCAGGGTCATGAGACCGATGGCCCCCGCTCCCCAGGCGTGGAGGCCGGCGCTGGCCGGCAGGTCGGCCACGACAGCCAAGCCGGTCAGGATGAAGCCAAGCGGCACGAAGGCATAGGCAACGTGCAGCACCAGGACCAGCCGGTCAGCGAATGTGCGATCACCGGCCCAGCGCGCCAGCCGCACCGTCTGCATCGCCCCTGCAATCAGCAGCGCCACGCCCACCATCGGTTCGGTAGGGGCGACGGTCCATGCCGCCAGCGACAGCACCGAGATTGCCAACGTTGCGCCATCATAGCGCGAGAACGGCACCGGCATGCGACCGGGATTGTTCCGCGCCAGCCAGTTGTTGGTGAAGCTCGGCACGATGCGGCCGCCGACGAGGGCAATCAGCACGATCACGGCCGCGATCGCCAGACGCCGGCTGTAATCGGCAGTTCCGGCACTGTAGGCCTCGAAATGGAAGAACGCGTTCGCCAGCGCCAGCGTTGCGACGACGCCAAGCACGCGCAGGTTCCGCCAGTTCTTGCCGGCGATGATTTCGCGGGCGCAAACGAAAGCCAAAGTCGCCAGGAACGCGAGATCGATCACTGCGGTCACGAGCGGGCCGAGGCTCGATGACGCGAGCACCGCGATACGGCCGGCGAGCCACAAGCCTGCGAGACCGGCAAGCGGCCAGCCATTCACCGGCAACCGGCCGGTCCAGTTCGGAATTGCGGTCAGCAGGAAACCGGCGATCGCGGCCGCTGCATAGCCGAAGACCATTTCATGGATGTGCCAGTCCAGCGGATCGAACGCAGTCGCAAACGGGAGCCAGCCGAGATAGGTCGGCAGCCATATCAGAATGCCGAGCGCAGCCCACAGCGATGCGCTCAGAAAGAAGACCCGGAACCCGTAGGAGAACAAGGCCGGGCCGGCATAGCGGCGGCGCCGCTCCAAGGCGACATTGGGGCTTGCGGCGTTCGAACTTGCGGCATTGGACATTATGAGAATCCCGGCTTTTGTAATGCGGGCACCGTGACGGCAGCGGTCCGGTATGATGTTGATCTATATCAGACCAGGCCGGCCGCAAGCCGCAACCCTGCCCTGCCGCTGCAGCAATTGCTCGTCAGTCGGCTTCGATCGCCGACGGCTTGGCAAATTCGGCCAGGCCTGCCGGATCGCTGATGGTGATCAGCGGCCCGTGGCTGCGCACGCCGTGCTTTTCCAGCGCGGCGATGCTGCGCGAATAGCTTTCCGGCGTCATGCCGAGGAACGATGCGAGCTTTCGTTTCTCGAGTGGCAATTCGAACTCGTTGCTGCCTGTCCGCCGCGCCATGCCGAGCAGCCAGTTGGCCAGCCGCTCGGTGGAAGAACGCATACGGTCGTTCTTGAGCACCCGCGTCACGGCGCGATAGCGCGCCGCCATTTCGTCGATGATGCCGCGCGCGAAGGCCGGATCGCGACCGAAGGCGTCGCGCACGACTTGCGACGGGATCATCAGGATCTGCGACGGCAACAGCGTCCGCGCCGATTTAAGGTAGGGCTCGTCGCGCATGACGGCCGCCAGAATGAAGCTCGATGGCGGATAAAGTATATCGATCGTCGTCTCTTCGGCGTCGCGGGTCGCATACAGATCAACCGCACCGTCGACGACAATGTAGAGAAAGTCAGGCAGTTCGCCTTCCCTGGTGAGCTCGGCGCGCGCTGGGAAGCGCTGCAGCATCGACTTCGACATCAACTCGGCGAAGGCCTGCTCCGACATCTGCTGGAACAGCGGCAGGACCCGAATCGATTGAACGTCGGACGGCCGTACTGACATTTTTAATTCCCCCCGAGTCATCACCCGCGTCGCATGATGCATCACAGGTACAAATGTGCACTTGCGAAATGGCGTTACTTGATGAGTATCAAGTAATAGTCCAAACTATGTCAAACGACTTGTTTCCTCCGGGCAATACTGGTGGAATTCCACACTATTACAGATCGAGTTGATCAACCTCAAAGTATCATCGTCCCTGGTGAGGCTTCCTGCTTGCGAGATTTCATTCGCGCACGGAGATCGTCATGCCGACGGACATTGCGAAAGCCACACCAGGCCAGAGTCAGGCCTTGTGGATGTCGACCATTGCCTTCACGGTGTGCTTCGCGGTCTGGACCATCTTCGCCATCATCGGCGTCCAGATTAAGCAGCAGCTCAATCTCAATGAAACCCAGTTCGGCCTTCTGGTCGGCACGCCGATCCTCACCGGGTCGCTGATCCGCATCTTCCTCGGTATCTGGACCGACCAATATGGCGGACGCCGAATCTATACGGTTGTTATGCTGTCGGCGGCGGTGGCCACCTTCCTGCTCGCTTACGCCACCACATACACCCAGGTTCTGATCGCGGCGCTCGGCGTCGGCATCGCCGGCGGCTCCTTTGCCGTTGGCATCGCCTATGTTTCGCGCTGGTATCCGGCTGAGAAGCAGGGCACGGCGCTCGGCATTTTCGGCGCCGGCAATGTCGGCGCCGCGGTGACCAAGTTCATCGCCCCTTTCATCATGGTCGCCTACGGCTGGCAGGCCACCGCCCAGGTCTGGGCCGTCGCCATCGCCGTCATGGGCATCGTCTTCTGGTTCACGACCAAGGAAGACCCGGTGATCCAAGAGCGCCGCGCCAAGGGTGAGCGGCCGCGCAGCGCCTGGCTCGAGTTCGATGCCCTCAAGAACGTCCAGGTCTGGCGTTTCTCTCTCTATTACTTCTTCGCCTTCGGCGCCTTCGTCGCTCTCGCCCTGTGGCTGCCGCGTTATCTGATCGGAGTCTACGGGCTGGACATCACTACCGCCGGTATGATCGGCGCGGCCTATTCGGTGCCGGCTAGCCTGTTCCGCATCTACGGCGGCGTTCTCTCCGATCGATACGGCGCGCGCCGTGTCATGTACTGGATGTTTGGCGTTTCGGTGCTGATCACCTTCATTCTCGCCTATCCGCCCACGACTTACACCGTCCAAGGCATCAAGGGCCCGATCACCTTCCACATGGCGACGGGCGTCGTCACCTTCACCGCCCTCATCTTCGTCCTCGGCTTCTTCATGAGCCTCGGCAAGGCAGCCGTCTACAAGCACATCCCGGTCTACTACCCGAAGAATGTCGGCGCGGTCGGTGGGCTCGTCGGCATGATCGGCGGCCTCGGCGGCTTCGTGCTGCCGATCGCCTTCGGCGTGCTCAACGATCTCACCGGCATCTGGACCAGCTGCTTCATGCTGCTGTTCCTGATTGCCGCCGGCTCGCTGATCTGGATGCATCTCGCCATCCAGCGCATGGAACGCGAGGCGCTGGCACCCGGCCTGGCGAAGCTGCCGCAGTTCCCGGAAATGGTGCCGATCCACGAGGAGAAGCACCTCGGCGCACTGGCCGGCGTCATCACCGAGTGGAAGCCCGAAGATCCCGCGTTCTGGGACGCCAAGGGCAAAGCC
>JAEZEY010000334.1 GCA_023432845.1 Pseudomonadota bacterium | reverse complement strand
CACAGACTTCGATCACACGCACGGAACGGTCGAGCGCCAGCGTCACGACATCGCCGGGCCGCAAAAGGTGCGCCGACGCGGTGACGCGCTGGCCATTGACGCGGGTGTGGCCGGCAGCGACCAAGCGGGCCGCATCGCTGCGGGTGCGCACCATGCGCGCACGCCAGAGCCATTTGTCGATGCGCTGCTTCTCTCCGCCGCCGCCAAGCCCTTGGCTGCGGAGCAGTTCGCCCATCAGTCCTTGCCTTCAAGCTGCTGCTTGAGCGCGGCGAGCTTGGCGAAGGGCGAATTCGGATCCGGCGCCTTGTCGCGGCCACCGGAGCCGCCGCCAGGGCGGGCATAGTACTTGTCGCGATCGGCACGATCGACCTGATCGCGCTCGCGACGGCGCGGCGGGCGTGACTTGTGGCCGTCGCCGCCCTCCCGTTTGTCGGAGCCTTTGTTGAACCCCTTCGCCTGACGTTCCATCCGCTGGCGGCGCTCGTTGCGATCGTTGCGCGGCTCGCGTTCGCGGCGCTGCTCGTTGTACCGCACGCCGCTCTGGTCGTCCGGAGCTCCTTGAGCAGCGGCATCGGATACAGCGGCGCCTTCGCCAGCGGCGGCCTGCGGCGGACGCTGGCCGCGCCGCGGGCGATGATGCTGACGGCGTTCGCCACCATGGCCGCCCGGACGCCAGACCTCGATGGTTTCCGGCTCGGACGTCTGTTCGGCTTCTGGCGCAGCTTGCGGCGCAGCGGCTTCGGTCGCGCTCATGCCGTCGCCAGCGATCGGCGAGGATGCCTCGGCGGCATCCGCAATGCTCGCCACCTC
Source organism: Pseudomonadota bacterium (assembly GCA_023432845.1). Taxonomy (GTDB): domain Bacteria; phylum Pseudomonadota; class Alphaproteobacteria; order Rhizobiales; family Xanthobacteraceae; genus Pseudolabrys. Next base: position 4,009 of record JAEZEY010000334.1, on the reverse strand, counting down.
GCCGCCAACGTCCGGCACCGCAGCGGCGACCGGTTCGGCGCCGACGTCCGGAGGCGTCGGCAGCAGTTCGGCATCCGGCAACAGCGACAGTGATGAGGTATCGATTTCCGCAACCGGTTCGGGTGCGGCCTCTGTCGATGCTTCAGCCGCAGGTTCGACTGTCGGGCTTTCCGTGGCGGCAGCTTCCGTGGTCGTTTCGGCCGGCTTCGCTTCCTCCGCAGGCTTGGTTTCCGGCGGCTTCGGCTTGCGGTCCATGCGATAGCCGAGCGAGCGCAGGATCGAGGCGAAGTCTTCGCCCGATGCGCCGGTCAGCGAGGTCATGGCGCCGGTGACGACAAAGCCGCGGCCGTCGAAGGCGCCGTCAGGCTTGGGCGTCATGCCTTCGCGCCACGCCAGCGCTGGGCGGACAAGATCGGCTAGGCGCTCCAGGATATCGACGCGCACGGCGCGCTCTCCACAGATGCGGTAGCCGGAGGTGCGGTACAGCGCTTTCGGCGTATCCTTGTCGACCGGAATCGAGGTCCGGCCGGACGCCGCGAGGTGCAGCAGTTCGGTGACGCCCTTGGCGTCGGGTTCCTCATGCTTCAGCGCCCAAAGCTGCGTCGCAAGCGAGCGCGGCGCCGGCTTGAGCAACAGAGGTAGATAGATGTGATAGGCGCCGAAGCGCACGCCGTATTTGCGCAAGGTGGCGCGCGAGGGCTGATCGAGACCCTTCACCTCCTCCGCCACCTTCTGCCGTTCGAGGACGCCAAGCGCCTCGACAAGCTGGAAGGCGATGCCGCGGGCAACGCCGGTGATGTCCTCAGCGGCTGACAGCGAGAACAGCGACGCCAGTTGTTTCTCGATGTGGTTCTTGATCCAGAGGTCGAGACGGTTCTGCACCAATTCGCGCGCCGGGCCGGTAAGGTGCTCGTCGGCGATGATACGAACACGCGGGCGCAGCGTATCGTCGCCGGCCACGAGCTTGCCGACCAGCTCTCCGGTCCAGCGCAGCGCGCCGTCATTGGCAAGTACGAACTGATCGCTGGATGCCTGCGACAGCTTGGTGGCGCGCGCCTCGATCTCGACGGCGAGCACTTTCTGCGCGGCGGCATTGAGCGCCTTGGCCTCCGAGCCAGCGGCGGAGGCATCGGGCGCGAACATGAAACCGTCGAGCCGGCCGATGACATGGCCCTCGACTGTGACTTCGCCGGTTTTTCCGATTTGTGTTTCGAGCATCGCGTTCTCTCGTAGCCTCCGCATCAAGACGCTGGTGCGGCGGTCCACGAAGCGTTCTGCCAGACGCTCGTGCAAAGCGTCCGACAACTTGTCTTCGATCGCGCGGGTGACACCCTGCCAATGCTCAGGGTCGGCAAGCCAATCCGGCCGATTGGCAACGTAAGTCCAGGTCCTGACATGCGCGATCCGGTTAGAGAGGGTGTCGATGTCGCCGTCGGTCCGATCAGCCAGAGCGAGCTGACGGGCGAACCAATCTGTAGGGATGTTACCCTCTCGCATCAAGAAACCATAGAGGGTCACGGCCAATTCGGCATGGGTCGCCGGCGCGATCTTTCGATAGTCCGGGACCTGGCAGACGTCCCACAGCCGCTCGATCGCCGCCGCGCCACGCGCCAGCGCCTTCACGTCATCGTCGCGCCCGGCGTGTTCCAGCACCAGAATGTCTTCGCCGGTGGGCGCGCGCGTCAGGCCCTGCTCCTGCGGCGGCATCGACAGCGACGCCTGCAATGCGCCGATCGAGGCGAAATCAAGCGCGGAATTGCGCCATTGCAGCATCCGCACCGGCTCGAAAGTGTGACTTTCCAACGCACGCACCAATTCCTGGTCAAATGGATCGCAGCGGCCCGTCGTGCCGAAAGTGCCGTCACGGGTGGCGCGACCGGCGCGACCGGCAATCTGGCCGAGCTCGGACGGGTTGAGTTTGCGGAACTGGTAACCGTCGAACTTGCGGTCGGAAGCAAATGCGACGTGATCAACGTCGAGATTAAGGCCCATGCCAATCGCGTCGGTAGCGACCAGATAATCCACATCGCCTGATTGGTACATCGCGACCTGGGCGTTCCGCGTGCGCGGGCTAAGCGCGCCGAGAACGACGGCCGCGCCCCCGCGCTGGCGGCGGATCAGTTCGGCAATCGCGTAAACTTCCGCTGCGGAAAACGCGACGATGGCCGAGCGCGTCGGCAGCCGCGTGATCTTCTTTTCGCCTGCGTAAGTGAGCATCGACAGCCGCGGCCGCGACACGATGTTGGCGCCGGGCAGCAGCCGTTCCACGATGCCGCGCATCGTGGCAGCGCCGAGAATGAGCGTTTCCTCGCGGGCGCGCATGTTGAGAATACGGTCGGTGAAGACATGGCCGCGCTCGAAATCGGCCCCCAACTGGACTTCATCGACGGCGAGGAAGGCGACGTCGAGGTCGCGGGGCATCGCTTCGACGGTCGAGACCCAGTAGCGCGCCTTCGGCGGCTTGATCTTTTCTTCGCCGGTGATGAGCGCGACAGAGGCTTCGCCGGCCTTGGCCACGACCTTGTTGTAGACCTCGCGCGCCAGGAGGCGCAGCGGCAGGCCGATCATGCCGGAGGAATGCGCCAGCATCCGCTCGATGGCGAGATGGGTCTTGCCGGTATTGGTGGGACCGAGAACCGCCGTCACGCCTGAACCGCGCGCGTGCGGCTGGCGTTTGGCCTGCAGAGAGAAGGAAATCGTCATTACCCATCCAAACGCGCCATACCCAGAGCCGACATGGCGTCAGGTTCGTCTAGCACATTGCACGCGGCGGCAAGGCCGGCCTCAGCGCAAATACCTTTCGCCGTTAAGACTTGGAACAGCCTCGGAACGAACGCTGTCCGAATCACTCAAAACAGTCGAATGCGGGTTCGTTCACGGCGACATGTCGGTGGCGGTCGTGCGATAGCCACTAGATAGGGTTCGCGGCCGCAGCCGGCCAGAGCGAAAAAACAATCCAAATCTTAACGAGAGAGTGTGCCTGTCCCTTTTCGTGGCAGGAGCCGCGTCCGTCATGCCGGGCAATCTGTCTCATCATGCAACAGTCGAATAGCCACGATTTTAATGGCCGGAACGAGTCTGGAACGAAGCAGGGGCGAATCAGTGACTCGGCACCACTTCGGATTCGTTCACGGCGATATGTGGGAAGGGATTCATGGTTGGCCACCATATGCTGTGGCGAGGAACGGATTCATTGAGCTTTTTTGGCCCGGAATTTTTAACGCGCCGGCGCGTCGGTCGCTGCGCCGCGAGTCAAGCCGGATTCGACAAGCCGAAGCGTTTCACGGCGTCGTCTTGGTCTCGCTCGCCGCCGCCCGGGTTGGCTTTTCCTTCGGCCGGGTCGAGGCCCGCTCCGTCGTCGGCAATGCGGTGACGATGAACTCGTCAGCCTCCAGTACGGCACGGCCGATCGGCGTCGGGCCGTCGACCCGAAACGGCACCAGCACACGCGTACCGCTGATCGGCGCCAGCCAGATTTCAATGTTCCGCTGTTCCCTAAGATATTTGATCGCGGCGCGGGTGGGGATGTAGCCGGCGACCGGGGTGAAGTAGACGCTGCACACCACCACCGGCCCGGCATAGCCCTTGTCGGCCTTGACCTGGTCCATGCGCTTGAACGCCAGAATGAGGTCATAGCGCAGGCGGCCGTCGAACACCGGCAGTTTGCGCTGGCAGGCCTCCGGCGACATCACTTCGCCATTGCCCGTCATCCGCACCAAAGTCGCGGTCATCGGATCGAGCACGCCGCTCTTGCTGGCGTCGGTCACCGGCACCCGCTCAGGGTCGGTTTCCGCCGGTGGATCTAGCTTCAGTTCCTTGACCGTGCCGGCATCCACTTTGAGGCTGGTTTCATTGCCTTTTTTGTAGGACTGAATACTTGCGGCATAAGTCGCCACCGCCGGTTTGCCGGCCTGCAACGTGCCTTGGGTAACGGTCTGGCCGTGGCCGCCGGTGAGCGCCTTCATCAATCCAGTCGTGGTGCCGCGGGCGGTTGCCGAGTATTCGCCCT
>JAEZEY010000276.1 GCA_023432845.1 Pseudomonadota bacterium | reverse complement strand
CCTTGGTGACGATGTCGTCGTGGTCGAGATTGAATACCGACCTCCAGTCCTCAAGCGTGTCCGCGTAGAACTCGTGCTCGTTGCCATCGGGGTCATGGACGTAGACGCTGCGCGAGATCTGATGGTCGAGGGTGCGGGTTATCTTTGCTCCGGCCTGCTTGGCGGCGCGCCACGCTTCGACCAACTGAGCCTCGTTGTCGACTTCCCATCCGAGATGATTCAGCCCTACCTTTCGGTCACGACCGAACCGGGTGCGGTCGCGACCTTGGTCATCAACGAAGGTGCCAGGCTCGACCTGTGCTTGCATCAGGCCGAGGTCGTGGTGCGTGTTGCCGTTGGTGAGGAAACCAGCCGAGATTTCTACCTCGCGGCGCACAAGTTCGAGACCGCAGACAAGGTTATAAAACTTTATCGCCTCTTCCAGGTCCCCCACGAATAGATTCGCATGGCCAAGCCTGCGCGGCTTGAATGTGACGGAAGGCGCTGCAACTGTGCTCACCGTAGTTTCTCCCATTCAAATGATGCGGCCGACGCGCGTCGCGGGGACGGATGTTCAAGAGACGCGTTTCAATTGCTCACTCTTACGCATGTTGTTATCCCGAAACCATTTGCGGCTGTCGGGACAGCATGCATCAGGCAGCGGAACCGGACCCAACGATTCCGACGGCGTTTATCTCGACAAGAAGTTTCGGGTCGATCAAGGCAGACACCTTGATCAAAGTTGAGCAAGGGAAATCACCTGAAAACGCGCGTCTACGAGCTTCCAAAATAGCCGGACGGTCGTCGAGGTTCGTAACGAAGATCGTCATGGTCGCAATGTCGGCAAGCGACCCACTTGCAGCCTCCATATATTTCCTTATTGCGGAGAAAATATACTCAGCCTGCTCGCCAGCACCTGCTGCAACCACCTTTCCGTTCTCGAAAGCTACGAGACCAGCGATGAACACTTGCGGTCCGACTTTTATGCAATTGGACCACAGGCCGGGCGGAGGCTCCGGTATTTCTGGCACGACGATCCGATGACGTTTCAATGACCCAGCCAAGATATGCCCCCTAAATTGGATACACATATCCATATATGCAGAACGCTGAGTTGTCAACGTTTGAGCCTGTTATGATGTGTAAGCCGGCGCTCATCACGCTTTTCCGGCGCTTCAGCCCTTGTCGTGGTGGCATCCATTGACAATGCGCGGCGCTTCTTGCGCCCGACGCCTAGGTCTATGTAGACGGCAGCCAGAGCATTCAGCGTGCCGTGACGTGATGAAGGTGACTGCACGTTACGGTAGCGACGGCGCGCGTCTGAACCACGTCGCCAAGCAGACCAAGGTGTCTTCCTGTCAATGCTCAGCGACAGTGATCTTGAACGTATCCTTGAGGTGAACGGCCCCGCGCTTCGCGAGTACGGCTATCAGACGCTGCAGCCGTTGCGCAACAACGTGACCAATGCGCGGCGCCACGGCGTCGGCATCAGCCAGGGACGCATCACCGCCGGCGTGGTGGCCGTGAGCGTGCTCATTCCAAATACCAAGCGATGCCGTTTCTGGCTTTTAGCGTTTGCCGCACCAGCTAGGCAGATGCCGAAAGAGCGGACCGCGTTCAACTCAAAGAAGTTGTGAAAGACGCGGCTATCGCTGGAAGCAGCTATGGCTTACCGGGGGCGTGGCACATGACCTCGTTAGGGTCTGTGATCTCGAGATAGCGTCTGCGTAATCGCGGTCATTGACTAGTCGTGACCGCTTGTTCTCCAACCTTCGCTATTGTGCTCGCCAAGTTTGGGCGGCTTCGTGCAATAGGCCTGCTTGCTGCGGCTCATCTTGATCGGACTTCCGATCCCGCGATAGCCGTCGATTTCCACGACAATCTGGCGATGAATGGTATGCGGATGGTCGAGCACTTGATCGATGGTGCGCACCGGCCCGCAAGGCACGCCGACCCTGATCAGCTCGTCGGCGAGCTGTGAGCCGTCCTTGCCGGCCATCAGCGCCTCCAGTTCCGTCTTCAGGTCCTCGCGCGCGGCCAGCCGGTCGGCGTTGGTCTTGAAGCGCGGCTCGTCGGCCAGCGCCGGCTTGCCGAGATAACTCGCCAGCTTGCGAAACTGGCCGTCATTACCGACGGCAAGGAAAATGGGCCGCGTCGCCGTCTTGTAGCTGTCGTAAGGACAAATATTGGGATGCGCGTTGCCGGTCTGCTTCGGCACCTTGCCGGAATAGAGGTAGTTCGCCGTGTAGGGATGCAGCACCGACACGGCGCAGTCATAGAGCGACACGTCGAGCGACTGGCCGCGTCCGCTCACCTTACGCTCGTGCAGCGCCAGCAGAATGGCGACAGTGGCGTTGAGACCCGTCACCAGAGCGACCACCGGCACGCCGATGCGCGTCGGCTCGCCGGACGGGTCGCCGTTGATGCTCATCAGCCCGGCCGCCGCTTGGATTGCGGCGTCATAGCCCGGCATCTGTCCCATCGGCCCGTCTGGACCGAAACCGGAAACGCAACAATGGATGAGCTTCGGGAATTTCACCGACAGCACGTCCTTATAGCCGAGGCCCCACTTCTCCAACGTGCCCGGCTTGAAATTCTCCACGACAATGTCGGCGTCAGCGAGCAATTCCATCAGCACGGCGCGGTCGTCTGGCGTCGTCAGGTCGAGCACGCGGCTGCGCTTGTTGCGGTTGACGCCGATGTAATAGGCCGCCGTCCCTTCGCTAAAGGGCGGGCCCCAGCCGCGCGTCTCGTCGCCGCCCGGCGGCTCGATTTTGAGCACGTCAGCTCCGTGATCGGCGAGCATCTGCGTGCAGTACGGACCGCCGAGAACGCGGGTCATGTCGAGAACGCGTATGCCGTGGAGGGCGCCCGGCGACAACATTGAGCGTATTCCTTGTTCAGTAGGACTTGGGCAGACCAAGCGCTTTTTCAGCAACGAAATTCAGGATCATCTGCGGACTGACCGGCGCGATACGCGGGATGAAGGATTCCCGCAAGTATCGCTCGACGTGGTACTCGACAGAATAGCCCATGCCACCGTGGGTGAGGATAGCCATCTGGCAAGCCTCGCAGGCCGCCTCGGCGGCGAGATATTTGGCGCTGTTGGCTTCCAGCCCGCATTCCTGTTGGCTGTCGTAGAGCTGCGCCGCCCGCATCATCATCAGGTTGGCGGCCTCGACCTGCATCCAGCTCTTCGCCAGAGGATGGGCAACGCCCTGATTCATGCCGATCTTGCGATCGAACACGACGCGCTCATTGGCATAAGCCGACGCCCGGCGCAGCGCCGCGCGGCCGATGCCGACCGCCTCGGCGGCAATGAGGATACGCTCGGGGTTGAGCCCGTGCAGGATCATCTTGAAGCCCTCGCCTTCGGGGCCGATGCGATCCTCCACCGGCACCTTCAGGCCGTCGATGAACAGCATGTTCGAGTCGACGCCGTGGCGGCCCATTTTATGAATGGTACGCACCTCGATATGAGTGCGGTTGAGATCGGTATAGAATAGGCTCATGCCGCCGGTCTTGCGCTTGACGTCCTCGTAAGGCGTCGTGCGCGCAAGGATCAGCACCTTATTGGCGACGCGCGCGGTCGAAATCCAAATCTTCTGGCCGGAGATCAGATAGTGGTCGCCCTTGCGCTCGGCCTTGGTCCGGATCTTCGCGGTGTTGAGACCGGCATCCGGCTCGGTCACCGCAAAGCACGCTTTGTGCTCGCCACGGATCAGCGGCGGCAGCATGCGTTTTTTCTGCTCGTCGGTGCCGAACACCACGACCGGATTGAGGCCGAAGATGTTCATGTGGATCGACGAGGCCCCGCTCATGCAGGCGCCCGATTGCGAAATCGTCTGCACCAGCACCGCGGCTTCCGAGATGCCGAGGCCCGAGCCGCCATATTCCTCCGGCATGGCGATGCCGAGTAGACCTGCATCGGCCACCGCGCGGTAGAAATCCTCGGGGAATTCCGCGGTCTCGTCCTTCTTTGCCCAGTACTCGTCGGGAAAATCGGCGCAGATGCGTTCCGCGAGATCGCGGACGTCCTGCTGCTGCTGAGTCAGCATTGAATTCATGACTGTGCCTTGCAGTCTTCGGGCCGCGCTCAGGCGGCCTTCGGCTTCTGGTCGTACGGGTAGTATGGCGGAATGGGACCGATGGAGCCGACATCCACCTCGATGATCGAGGGCCCGGCGCGGTCGATCGCCTTGCTCAGGGTGTCCTTGAGGTCTTTGGCGCGCGTCAGCCGCCAGAAGCCGATGCCGGCCAGTCTGGCGACGCCTTCGAGGTCCGGCACCAAGAGATTATCATAGCTGTGACGGCCGCCGGCCTGCGCGTCCTGAATCTGGCGGATGACTCCATAGCCTTTGTCGTTCATGACGATGACTACAATATCGAGCTTCTCCTGCACCGCCGTCCAGAGCTCGCCGATATTGAGCGCGAAACCGCCGTCGCCGCTCAGCACCACGGTCTTGCGCTCCTTGCCGCCGGCCACCGCGGCACCGATGCCGAGCGACAGGCCGAGGCCAATGCCGGCGCCAACCGGGTAGATGTTCTCGTTCGGTGAGTAGACCGGCATCAGCCGGTTGCCCCAACTCGAATTGGCGATGGTGATATCGCGCACCCAGAGCGCGTCTTTCGGCATCGCTGCGCGCACCTGTTCGGGGAAGGTGGCATAGGGCCCGAGCGAGACTTTGTATTCGGCCCTCGCCTTAGCGCGCACCTTGGCAAAGTCATTGGCGAAGGCCGGATCGACCTTCATCTTGCCCGCAACCAGATCGGCCAGCGCCGACAAGGTCGCGGCGCTGTCGCCGCGCACGAAATCCTTCACCGGATAGGTGCGGCCATTGGCCTGCGCGTCGATATCGATCTGGATGAGATTGGCCGGCAGCTTGACGGTGAAGTCGTAGGTTTCATGGCCGCGCAGCCGCGAGCCGGCGACGATCATCAGGTCCACGGTTTCGTAGAACGCCTGCACTTTGGGCTGTCCGAGCCCGCTCAGCGTTCCCAGATTGCGCTCGTCGTCTTCGCTGACGATGCCGCGCCCGTTCCAGCTGCACACCGTGCGGAAGCCGGCATCGAGTAACTTCAAGGCCGCGGCGCCCGCGTCCTTGGCGCCATTGCCGAGCCACAGCATCGGCCGCCTGGCCGCGAGCACGGCGTCAGCCAGCCGCTTGAGGTCGGCGGACGCCGGCGCGAGCGGTTCCGGCAACGGCAGCGCGAAATTGTCGAGCGCCGCCGGCCGTTCAAGCGGCGCGCGCTGGATATCGATCGGAATCTCGATCGACACCGGCCCGCGCGGCGCCGAAAGCGCTTGGACGGCCGCCTTGGTGAGCACACCGAGAGCCTCCTGCGCGGACCGGATCCGATAGGCCGCCTTGCCGACCGAGCGAAGCATGCCAAGCTGATCGGCGACGTCATGCACCGTGCCCATACCGCGATCGACGAATTTGGTCGCGGTTTGACCGGTGATGTGCAGCACCGGAGAGCCGGCAAAGCGCGCCTCGACGAGGCCCGGCACGGCGCTGGCGGCGCCGGGCCCGGTGCTGGTGAACAGCGCGCTGAGCGAACCGGTGGCCCGTGCATAGGCATCGGCCATATGGGCGCCGCCCATCTCGCCGCGCGTCATCACGAAGCGGATGGCGTTGCGGTTTTTGATGGAGTCGAGCATCGGGATGTTGTGCACCGACACGATGCCGAAGGCCGTGCTGACGCCGCAGCGCTGCAGGAAATCGGCGACCAGATCGGCCACCGTATAGTTTCCACTCATGATCGCTCCGGCTGCGCCGGCCTTTTCTGATGGCACGAGCCCGTTACATGTGGCTGACGAGCTTGGTTGACAGGTAGGCGTCGAGCCCTTCGATGCCGCCTTCCGAACCATGACCGCTGTCCTTGACGCCGCCGAACGGCGCCTCGGGCATCGAGATCATGAAATTGTTGACGCCAACCATGCCACTTTCCAACGCCTCGCTCACGGCATAGGCGTTGCGGTTCGACTCGGTGAAGGCATAGGCGGCAAGGCCGTAGGGCAGCCGGTTTGCCTGCGCGATCATGTCATCGAACGCATTGAAGCGGTTGATGATGGCGAGTGCGCCGAACGGCTCCTCGTTCATCACCTTGGCGCTGTTCGGCACCTCGCCGATGACGGTCGGCTGCCAGAAATTGCCGGCATTGGCGGCGCGCTCGCCACCGGCGCGCAGCTTGGCGCCGTTCTGTTTGGCGTCGGCTACCAGCCGTTCCATCGCCTCGATGCGACGCCCGTTGGCCAGCGGCCCCATCTTGCTGTCGGGGTCGAGGCCGTTGCCGAGCTTGAGCGCCCTGGCCTGTTCGGCGAAGGAGTCGACGAACTTGTCATAGACCTTGTCATGCACATAGAAGCGCGTCGGCGAGATGCAGACTTGGCCGGCGTTGCGGAACTTGAACGGCACGCAGGCGGACGCCACCTTGACCGGATCGACGTCGTCGAACACGACGACCGGCGCGTGACCGCCGAGTTCCATCGTGGTGCGTTTCATACCGTCGGCGGCAAGCTTAACCAAGTGTTTTCCGATTGCAGTCGAGCCGGTGAACGAGATCTTGCGCACCACCGGCGACGCGATCAGATAGGAAGAAACCTCGGACGGAACGCCGAACACGACATTGAGCACGCCGTTCGGCAAGCCGGCATCCATCAGGGCCCGGGCGAGCGCCAGCGCGGTCGACGGCGTTTCTTCCGCAGGCTTGATGATGCAGGCGCAACCCGCACCCAGCGCGCCGGCAATCTTGCGCGCCGGCGTCAACGCCGGAAAATTCCACGGCGTAAAGGCGGCGACGACGCCGACCGGCTCCTTGGTCACATAGTGACGCTGGCCGGGCACGCGCGTCGGCACGATGCGGCCATACGCACGGCGGCCTTCTTCGGCGTACCAATCGAAGGTGTCGGCGGAGGCCAGCACTTCGATCTTGGATTCGCCGATGGTCTTGCCCTCTTCCATCGTGAGTTGCGCGGCGATGTGGTCGGCGCGCTCGCGCATCAGATCGGCGGCCTTGCGCAGCACCTTGCTACGGTCATAGGGCGAGGTCTTGCGCCACGCCGCGTGGCCCTTCGCGGCGGTCTCCAGCGCACGGTCGAGATCGGCTTTCGAGGCCAGCGGAAGATCACCGATGCGCTCGCCGGTCGCGGGATTGACGACGGCTTGCGTCTGACGCGAGCCGGCCTCAATCCATTCGCCGTCGATTAACATGAAAAGCTGGTCATACTTCGATGCCACGAACTACCTCCCTGTTTCATCGCAAAAGCACGCTGAAGTAGATTGACAGAAAATCGCATCGAAGGCCCGTGGTTTCGTCACTCGGCGTGCCTAGACCATGAGCTCGATCAGAAATGGTCCCGGACTGGAATAAGATGCTTCGAGCAGGAGATTCAGCCGATCCAATGAGTGCACGCGCTCGGCCTGCACCCCCATCCCTTGCGCTATCTGCATCCAGTTCAGCTCCGGATCGGTGAGCGAAAGTGTATTGCCTGTCGGGTCGCCGACACCGGAGTTTCTCATCTCGTTTTCGAGGATGGCGTACTTCCGATTCGAGATTAATATCGTGGTGACGTTCAGTCTCTCGCGGGCCTGCGTCCAAAGAGCAGGCATGGTGTAAGCCGCCGATCCGTCGGCCTGCAAATTGACGACGCGACGGTTCGGTGCCGCAATCGCGGCGCCAATAGACAATGACGGGCCCTCGCCAATGGCGCCCCCCACATTCTGCATCCAATCGTGAGGCGCCGCGCCATGGGAGTATTTGAA
>JAEZEY010000233.1 GCA_023432845.1 Pseudomonadota bacterium | reverse complement strand
CCGTAGCGTTCGGTGAGCTTGCGGGTGACGCGGGTATCCTCGCAGGCGATCAGGTCGGCGGCGGCGAGCGTCGCCAGCGCCCGCAAGCTGATGTCGCCGAGATTGCCGATCGGCGTCGCCACCAGATAGAGGCCCGGTTCCAGTGCGGGTGCGTCGATCTCGCCGGCAACAGGCGCATAGCGCCGCGATGGTGCCTTGTCCGTCATGCCGCCACTCTAGCCCGCCACGGCGGTGCAGCGCGTCCATTGTGCAGCGATTTTGTCCCCGGCATTCCGGCCGCTTGGGAACGGCGCGGCAATTCTTCAAATTCCCTCGGCTTTTCATCATCTTAACTTTTGCGGGACAAAATGGACATTAGGGGTTACGACTCGGCGGACATCCGACACGGGACGAGGGAACGGGGTTATTGGCACGGCAGGCTGACACTTCGGGGGCAACACGGCGTCGTTTTGGCGGGGTGGCGATTGCCGCAACGCTCACGCTTTTTCTCGCCGCCTGTACGGGCGGGGCGCTCGATCGTTTCGGCGGCGAACCATCTGCCGCAGGTGAACCGGTGCAGCCGGCGCAGATCGGCGCCGGCCAGATTCGCGTCGGCCTGATCCTGCCGTTGTCGGCGCAGGGCAATGCCGGCATTGCCGCGATCTCGATGAAGAACGCCGCCGAGATGGCGCTCGCCGAGTTCAAGGAGCCCAATATTCAGCTTCTGGTGAAGGATGATGGCGGCACGCCGCAGGGCGCGCAGGCCGCCGCCCAGCAGGCGCTGGCCGAAGGCGCCGAGATCATTATCGGCCCGCTGTTCGCGCAGTCCGTCAGCGCGGTGGGCGGCGTCGCGCGCCAGCGCAATATTCCGGTCATCGCCTTCTCGACCGACGCCAGTGTTGCCGCGCGAGGCGTCTATCTTCTGAGCTTCCTGCCGGAGTCGGACGTCAAGCGCATCGTCGATTTCTCGATATCGCGCGGCAAGCGCTCCTTCGCGGCGCTGCTGCCGGATAACGCTTATGGCGCGGTGATCGAAGCGGCATTCCAGCAGGAAGTGGCGCGCCGCGGCGGCCGTGTCATCGCGCTGGAGAAATATCCGCTCGATCCCGCGCGCATGGGCGAGGCCGTACGCCGCATCGCGCAAGCGTCGAACCGCGCCGATGCGATCTTCATTCCGGACGGCGCCGACGCCGTGCCGCAGGTCGCGGCACAGCTCGTTGCGAACAACGTCAATCTCAGGCGTGTGCAGTTGCTCGGCACCGGCCTGTGGGACGAACAGCGCATTTTCGAAACGCAGGCTCTGGCCGGCGGCTGGTATGCGGCGCCAGACAATTCCGGCTTCCGCAGTTTTGCGCAGCGTTATCGCGCGCGCTATGGCCAGGAGCCGGTGCGCACGGCGACGCTCGCTTACGACGCGGTGGCTTTGGTCGCGGCGCTGGTGAAGACGCAAGGCGCGCAGCGCTTCAGCGAGCAGATCCTCACCAACGCGTCGGGCTTTGCCGGCATCGACGGCGTGTTCCGCTTCAAGAGCGACGGCACCAACGAGCGCGGCCTTGCCGTGCTGCGCGTCGCGCCTGGCGGCGGCCAGCCGGTCAGCCCGGCGCCGAAGGCGTTTTAGGAAGCGGCGTCGAGACGAACTCCGTTCGTTCCCGCGAAAGCGGGAACCCATCTAATTCGGAGTTCTCTGCTCCTAGGTCCCCGCTTTCGCGGGGACGAACGGATAACTTGTTACGCGGCGAGATCCGCCACCACCGCATCGAGCAGCGGGAAGCCCGAGGGCGTTACGCGCAGGCGGCCATTGGCCATGGTCTCGACCGCGCCGCCATCCATCAGGAATGCCAGCCGGCTTGGATCGAGCGTGCGGCCCGACAGCGCCGCGAAGCGCTTCGGGTCAATGCCTTCGACAAGGCGAAGTCCCATCAGCAGGAATTCGTCGGCGACTTCGCCGGGCCGCAATGCTTCATCGACGGTAAGACCGATGCCATTGGCGTCGATGAGATCGAGCCAGGCTTCCGGCTTGCGCTCGGTTTCGGTGGCGTAACGGCGGCCGTCGACATTGAGGCGGCCATGCGCGCCGGGACCGACGCCGGCATATTCGTGGCCGCGCCAGTAAACGAGATTGTGCCGGCACTCGGCGCCAGGCCGTGCGTGATTGGAGACTTCGTAGGCGGGCAGGCCGGCATCGGCGCAAATCTGCTGGGTCAGATCGAACAGATCGCGGGCCAGGCCCTCTTCCGGCATGATGAGCTTGCCGGCCTTGTGCAGGCCGTGGAATGGCGTGCCGGGCTCGATCGTGAGCTGATAGAGCGACAGATGCTCGGCGGCTTCCGAAATGGCGCGGTTGAGTTCGAGCGCCCAGCCTTCGAGCGTCTGCCGCGGCCGCGTGTAGATGAGATCGAACGAGTAGCGATCGAAGATCGAGCGCGCCACGGCGACGGCGGCGAGCGCTTCCTGCGCCGTGTGCAGACGGCCAAGTTCCTTCAGCGACTGATCGTCAAGCGCCTGCACGCCCAGCGAGACGCGGTTGACGCCGGCTGAGCGATAGCCGCGAAACCGCGTCGCCTCGACGCTGGTCGGGTTGGCTTCGAGTGAAATCTCGGCGTCGTTCTTCAGCGTCCAGTGCTTGCCGATGGTGTTGATGATGCCTTCGACGGTCGAGGGCTGCATCAGCGATGGCGTGCCGCCTCCGAAGAACACGCTCGACACTGTGCGCGGTCCGATGCGGGCGGCGGTGCTGGCAAGCTCGGCTTCGATGGCGCGCAGATAGCGCGTCTCATCGTAACCGCCATGGCGGACATGGCTGTTGAAGTCGCAGTACGGGCACTTGGACAGGCAGAACGGCCAGTGGACGTAGACAGCGAAGTCCTGGTTCGGCGCAACGGTATTGGTTAACGACATGTAAACAATATAGGCCGCGCCATGCGTCGCGGCCAGCAAAACCGCGATTTGGCTGCGGACAAGTATTTAAAATTTTAGCGATTTTGCGCGCGCAAACACTTCTCCGCCAGCATCACGAAGGCGCGGGCGCGATGCGACAGGCCCATGCCTTTCGGCGGCAGGCCGTGCTTTTCCTCTGCCGTCATCTCGCCGAAGGTGCGTTCATGACCGAAGGGCATGAATAGGGGATCGTAGCCGAAGCCGGCGGTTCCCTTCGGCGGCCAGACGATGACACCATCGACGCGGCCTTCGACTTCCTCGACATGGCCATCGGGCCAGGCGATGCACAATGCGGCGATGAAATGCGCACGGCGTTGCTGCGGCGATGTCGCGCCTTTCTCCACCAGCAGCGTTTGAATCTGATTCATGGCGCCGCGGAAATCCTTGTCCGGTCCGGCCCAGCGCGCCGACTGGATGCCTGGGTCTCCGCCGAGCGCATCGACGCACAGCCCGGAGTCGTCGGCGAAGGCAGGCTGTCCCGTCGCCTTGGCCGCGCTCATCGCCTTGATGCGCGCATTGGCGGCGAAGGTCGTGCCGGTCTCATCCGGCTCGACAAGATTGAGCTCGGCTGCCGATGTCGCCGCAATGCCATAAGGCGCGAGCAACTCGCGCATCTCGGCGAGCTTGCCGGGATTATGCGTGGCGATGACGACGGCGCCGGTGAGTTGGCGGGACATGTTTTGCACCAAGAATTTCAACGGACTATGCGCGCTCCCTCTCCCCATGGGGGAGAGGGTTGGGG
>JAEZEY010000123.1 GCA_023432845.1 Pseudomonadota bacterium | reverse complement strand
CTTCTTTGTCGTCGCGCGTCATATCCGGGGCGCGCAGACCTTCCACAGGCTGGCGGCAATGGCCCATGAATGGCCGCCCACCATTGACGCAAGGCTTGGCATCTGCAATCTCGCCTACTCCGTCAATCCTCTGGAATCGTCAGCAAATCATATGGCTCCCCGTCCGTTCCGCCTTGGCCGCGCCCGCACGGGTCTGGGCATCTTCGCCACCCGCCCCATCAAGAAGCGTCAGACCATCGCCGAATACAAAGGCAAGATGCTTGGCGTCGACGCCGCGCTGAAGGCCGAGAAGAGCGGCAACCGCTACCTCTACGAAGTCAACTCCAAGTGGACCATCGACGGGGCCAAGCGCGGCAACATCGCCCGCTACTTCAACCATTCCTGCAACCCGAACGCCGACACCTTCATCCGCGGCAAGCGGGTGTTCGTGCGCACCATCAAGAACATCGAGCCGGGCGACGAGATCACCTACGATTACGGCCGCGACTACCTCAAGAACGTCATCGGCCTGGAGAACTGCCAGTGCTCGCGCTGCCGCAAGCGGCGCGCCAAGCAGCGCGCGGAAGCCCGTGAGCGCAACCTGCGCAGGAAGAAGCGCCTCGCCGCCAAGGGCGTGAAGAAGGGCGTGAAGAAGGTCGCGGTCAAGAAGTCGAAGAAGACCGTCAAGACGCGCAAGACGAAGCGCTAGGGCCCATGGCGAAGGCCAAGGCCCGCGCGCTCAGGGACAAGCCGAAGCTCTATCGCGTCGGCCGCGCCCGCACCGGGCTCGGGCTGTTCGCCACCGCCGATATCCCGTCCGGCAAGCTGCTGATCGAGTATACCGGCACCCGCATCCCCACCCGGGAGGCGCGCGAAATCGACAAGCGCCGCGCCAACAAATACCTGTTCGAGATCGACAACCGCTTCACGATCGACGGCTCGCCGCGCAGCAACACCGCGCGCTACGTCAACCATTCCTGCGATCCGAACACCGAAGCGGAATCGAACCGCGGCCGCATGATGTTCCGCACCGTGCGCAAGATCGCGCAAGGCGAGGAAATCACTCTCGACTACGGCGAGGAGCACATGGAGCTGTATTTCGGCCCGTCCGGCTGTCGGTGCGACGTGTGCGCGGCAAAGAAGAAGCCCAGGAAGACGAAAAGAAGTTAGTGTTCCGTCATCACCGGGCTTGGCCCGGCCATGACACTGAGCTTGCGAGTGCTCTTCCGCTCAACCGTCCAGCTCAGGGTAATGCCGGAAAATGCCGTCCTCGTTGAACGGGACGCGGCGCTCCGAGGCGCAATAGGCCTTGATGCCCTCGCGCTCTGCCACACGGGCATGCACATCGATCACGCGCGGCACTTTCTTCTCGAAACGCGCGGCTACGTTGGGAAAGGCGTAGCGCAGCCCTTCGACCAACTGGAATAGCGAAAGATCAGTGTAGCTGACGCGGCGGCCCAGCAGGTAAGGCCCGCCGCTCTCAGCGATGACACGGTCGAAATAGCCGAGGAACTTCGGCACCCGGTCTTTCAGGAAATGCGCGGTGTATTGTTTCGCCTCGGCCTTCTGGTCCTCGTAATAGAGCCCGGTGGCGATCGGGTGGTGCGTGCCGTGCACTTCCTGCACGAAATCGGTGATGGTCAGTTGCAGGGCGTTGAGCCAGAGCCGGGCGCCGTCGTCCTTCGGCGCGAGGCCGTGCCGTGGGCCAAGGTAGAACAAGATATTGGAGACCTGGGCGATCACCAGCTTGCCCGCTTTCAGAAAGGGCGGCGCAAAGGGCGGACGGCCTTCGCCGACGCCCTCACCTTTCATCGCCGCCATCATCTTCGCCATGCCGCCCGGCTCGCGCGCCACGTCATCGTAGCCGGCGCCGGCATCTTCCAGCACCAGCCGCACAAATTCGCCGCGGCCCTGCAGGCCCGGCCAGTAGTAAAGCTGATAGCGCATCACCCTCTCCTTCCCGCAAAGCTAGCGCACGCGCGGTCTTCAAGGTCTGGCGTCAGCGCGGCGCGCCGATCACCTGGTTGCGGCCCAGCGCCTTGGCCTGCTCGAGCCGCCCGACCGCACTCGTGAACAGCGCATCATAGCTGGCGCCATCGCCGGGCGTGCTCGCAACCCCGATCGACACCGTGAGCGGTCCGGCCGGATCGGCGGCGGCGGCCGAGGCGACAGCGTGACGGATGCGCTCGGCCAGCGCCAGCGCGTCGGCGCCGGCGAGCCCATCGGCAATCACAACGAATTCCTCGCCGCCAAAGCGATAGGTGAAATCGGACAGCCGCGCCGCGCTCATGATCTCGCGTGCGGTCAGCTTGAGCAGCCGATCGCCGGCAGCGCGGCCGAAGCGCTCGTTGACGGCCTTGAGGCGATCGAGGTCGATCAGCATGAGCGACAGCGGCCGCTGCGTGCCGGCGGCTCCATCGACGGCACGGCGGCCATAGGTCTCCAGCGCATGGCGGTCGAGCGTGCCGGTCAGCGCGTCGCAGCCGGTACGCGCCAGCAGGCTCTCGTAACGTTCGCGGTAGGTCAGCGTGTCGAACACATCGCGCAGCCGCGGCGCGGCCTGACGGCCCATCGGCCGTTCGAAGTAAGTCAGATAGATGGCGCCGAGCACGCTGTAGAGCGCGACTGCCCCCATCTTGGCGATCCAGCCGCCGATCAGCACCGGCAGCCCGGCTCCGGTCAGGAGGCTGAGTCCCGTGAAGAACGCGACCTGATCGAAGGTCAGCACCATGGCGCTCGCCACCAGCAGCCGCGGGAACACGCGGTCGCCGAACCAGGCGCGCGTGCGCTCGTAGACCAGGATGATGACGATGCAGTCGAGAAACAGGATGGCGGTGCCCCACACCATCAGTCCGCCCATCTGGTCGAGGAAGGCGAAATCCGCGCCGCGGCCGGCCGACATCGCGGCCAGCCCGTGGTTGCGCAACACGAAGCCGAGCACGAACACCAACACATTGCCGAACAGGAGGCCGTAGATCGGCTGGCGCACCACCACCGCGTCTTCTCGGATGTAGAGAAGTAGCAGCAACATCAGCTTGCCGGTGAACAGCACCGTCGAGCCGGGCGAGGCGACGATGCCGAGCGGCAGCGTGACGTAGAAGATGCTGGCGAGATAGGTCTCGAGGAAGTGCAGCACGCCGAGCGCGCAGAAGAACGGGCCGAGCCCGATGCGGTCGCGCAGACGCAAGAGGCCAGCGAGCGCCACGAAGTATATCAGGGCGTCGACAGCCAGCAGCAGGACGTTGGTCAGTTCAGGCATCGAACCCGCATGGCAGCGGCGCCGTCAACCCGGCGCCTGCCGGCAATGTAGCGCCCGCTCGCAGAGTTCGGCAAAAAATCGGCGGGCGCCACGCGGGCCGCCCGCCTCTTGTCCGGATTCGGATGCTCGTCGCGCCTGATCAGTTGACCGCGAAGCAATATGTGAGTCCGTCGCCGCCGGTCGAGCGCAGATCGGCTTGGGAGCAACCGCCGCCGGCACCACGCGACGGATGCGACGAATTCCAGGACTTCGACGGAGCGTCGTCACGCAGGCCGATCCGGTCGGAGTGACCGACCATGGCCGAGCCTTCGGTGGCGCTCGTCCAGTTCTTGCACGTCATGTCCTTGTCGGGCGGGAACGCCGTACCATCCTCCTGCGAGCCGGTGAGGATGTCGTGGCGGTTCGGCTGATCGCCGCGGCCGTTGATGACCTCGCCCTTCTCCGACAGCGCCGTCTGCTTGGTGAGGTTGTTGGCGCCGTGCAGTTCGGCGACGTCCTTGGCGATGGTCGCGCCCTTGGCGTTGACCCACGGCCCCTTGCCGATGCGGTCGCGGGCGTTCACTGCGCCCTGTCCTTGCGTCGACAGGTAGGCGCGCCAGGTTTTGGCCCCGGCGCCGACCGCCGCGGCCAAGGTCTGGCAATGCCGGTCGGCGCCCTCGAGGCCGCCAAGATTGGCGCCATTGCCGGGCCCCACGCTGGTAACGAAGAAGCTCATTGATGATTGCTGCGCCATCGCTGGCGCAACGGAGAACAGAACGGTCAACGCTGCCGTGGCCACGACGGCGGTACGACGTGCAGACATGAAGTTCCTCCCGGTTGCGGCGCGGCGTTCTCGCGCGCTCGCGCCTCGCCGAAGGCTAACACCGGCATGGCGGCGCCATTCCTCACATCTTCGTTGGGTCGTGCCGCCAACAAAAAAGCCCGGCGCAAGCGCCGGGCTTCGTATTCGATACCAGAACCGGCAATCAGGCCGGCTGCAGGTTACCGGCGGCCTGCTTGCCGCGCTCGGTGACGATCTCGAACGAGATCTTCTGGCCTTCGACCAGCGAACGCATGCCGGCCTTCTCAACAGCGGTGATGTGGACGAACACGTCCTTCGAGCCATCATCCGGCTGAATGAAGCCGTAGCCCTTCTGGGTATTGAAGAACTTCACAGTTCCGGTAGCCATCGGTAGTTCCTTTCGCGCTCCGCGTTGTACGCCAGTTCCCCTCTCTTGGGCCGGCGGCAACTATCCAAGTTTTGGGGGATCTCTTGAAGCGCAGCCCAAAGCCGGGAGCGAACGAAGATGAGGCCGAAAACCAAGTTGCGGCGGGGCAAATAAACGTTATTCGCGGCAAGGTCAACGCCGGGACGCTGCGGCCAAAGGCTGCGCTCGCACCCGGGCGATCCCCGTCGGCACGCCGGCGACCCATCGTTAATGGAGTCTGAACCCGCCGGGCGAGGAACTCCGGGGCCCGGTCCTGTCCGGAAACGGCACGCCGCTGTTCTGATCGCGAGCGTCGAGACAAAAACAAAAGCGCGCGCCCCGTTTAGGAGCGCGCGCCCGCTTGATGACCGAAGGTCAGGTTTGGG
>JAEZEY010000118.1 GCA_023432845.1 Pseudomonadota bacterium | reverse complement strand
GGGCGATACCGTGCATGGATTGCAGGACGCGCAACTCGACGAAGTTCTGCGGTCGCATTAGGCCACGCGCTGGCGCCAGCGCCGTGATCGCCATCAGCCGCGTGCCGAGATCGGGATCGGTGAGATGATGCAGCGTGCCGGCATTTTCGAGCGGCACCACCATGCCGCGCTTGCTGCCATTGATCAGCCGCGCCATCGACAACGCCTGCGGCGGCGTCGCGACGCTGTCGCCAACCTTGAGGATCCCGCCATTGTCGTCGGCTTCGAGACTCGCCTGCATCGGCCGCACCAGGCGCCGACGCACGATGCCCTCGCCGCTGCCGCCACTCTCGTAATTGGCCTGACGCACGATATGGCCGAAGTCGCGCGCCAGCTGCGACACGTCGATCGCCTTGTTGCTGTCGAACACCAGCCAGAGCGAGTCGCCGCGCCGGAACATGGCGGCTGGGGTCGGAGCAGCGAAAGGCATACTGATGCGCATCTGGTCGCTCGAGGCGGTGGCGATCGCCGGCATGGCGCTATCGGCATTGACGGTCGCGGCTTTCGGCTGCGGCGCAGCCTGCGGTTTCAGTTGCGCCTTGACCGTCTCCCCACCCGGCGCTTCGGCGGCCTGCGCCGGGGTCGTCATCTCAGGCGGCTTGACCTGCGCTGCTTTCGCATCCGCCTTCGCCGGTTCGGACTTCGGCGTGGCGACGGGCTCGGGCTTCACGTCGGGATTGGCCTGCAACTTCATCTCGGCCTTCGGCGCCAGCGACGGCATCGGCCGGGCTGGTGGCGGCGCAGGCTCGGCCGTCTCCTGGCGCGGCGCGTCCTTCAAAGGCGGCATGTCCTTCAACGGCGGCGGCACCTCTTCGCGGCTCGCTTCCTTGGCCGGCACCGTTTCCGGCGGCGCGATCTGCACGGCAGCAGCGGCAATGCCCGGCACCAACGGCGTAAGCGCCTGCGGGTCGGCATCCGGGCCAAGCCCGATATCGACAACGAAGCTCTTCTCCTCGCGGAAGGAGCGCGTCTCCGGCATGCCGTTGAGCGTGTAGATGACACCGACGGAATCGAACTCGGCTTCCGGCTTTACCGATTTCACAGTCGACGGCAGCGTCGCCGCGACATCGGCGAGGTCCCATTTCGCCGGCTTGTTGAAATGCACCTTGAACTTGCCGTCGGAAAGCTCGGGGGTGGCCTCGATGCCGGGCGGCAGATCGAACACGTAGCGCATGAAGGTCGGCAGCTTGACCACCTTCACCCGCACCGCTGGCATTGCCGCGGCCTGTTCGGCGGCGCGTTTCTTGCGCGAGGCCAGTTCGGCGGCGCGAGCGCGAGCGGCCAGTTCGTCGACCACGTCCTGCGGCAGGCCCGGCAGCATGCCGACCCACGGCTCGGGCAACAGATCGATGAACAGGCGATCCGCCGCCGGAATCGGATTGATGCGGAATTTGCCGGCCAGAGCGATGCGCACCGCCTTGCCGTCGGGGTCGACGCGGGCCGCGCTGACATAGTCGCGTATCCGGCTACTGATGCGGTCGACGGCGACGGCCACCGGCTCCTTGAATTCAAGGACGAGGATGGCGCCGGCAATGCGAACCGTCGCATCGACCGGATCCTCGAATTTGAAGATCATCCGGCCGAATCCGGCTTCGGCCTCGGCCTTGACCTCGCCTTTCACCGGCTCGGCCGCCGCAGCCATGGCGATATTGACCGCCGCCACCGCGAACAACGCCATCGCCGCGCGCGCTGCCGTGAGCGCCCGCGCCATCGCGGTGGACTTGCTGCCAGGACGAGACGTCATAAGGTCTTTCGCGCGGATATTGACCGACGACCCTAAGGACCTGCGTTTAACGGCGGATTAACCGTTGCGGTAAAACACATTCCTAAAGCGCATCCGGACACCGGCTGCGGCGTCAAAGCTTGCCCGGCTGGCCTTCGATTTTCGGCAGATCGCCGGCGGCTTGCGCGTTGGGACCATTCGCGCGCGTGGCCAACTCGACCGTCAGCCGCTCGGCGGCCTCCGGCGACATCTGCGCCAGCACCGCCGACATGGTGATCGGCTTCATCGCGGTCGACAGATCGACCAGAACCTTGAGCTCGAGCCGGTCGAAGATGCGCGCCGCATCCTTCGGCTTCATGTTCTCGTACATGGCGACCAGGCCCTTGAGACGTTCCTTCTCGTCCTTGTCGCGGACTTCGGTCGCGGTTTTGATGCGCGACTCGATATCCTTCAGCTCACCGACTTTGGCCTCGAGCCGCTTCTCCGCCGCCTTGATCAGGCTCTCGCGCATGTCGAGTTCCTTGTTGCGGATATCGAGCGTCTCGCGACGATCCTGCAGACGGCTGAGCAGCGCGCGCTCGGACGGCGAGTTGACCTTGCCGGGCGACAGCGGCTGCGCATCGCCGCCAACCTCGAGCTTGGTTGGCGCCGGCGGCTGTTCCGTCCGCTTGAGGGGTTCGGATGGAGCCTGCGCGGCCGAATCCTGCGGCTTGCCGCCGCCGGCCGAGCCGGTGACGATCTCGCTATCAGCTGAACTGCTGCCAATCTTGGGCAGCGTCGCGGACGGGTTGGCGGCCGAACCGGTGACCTCGGGCTCACGCGTGCGCGCGCCGCCGAAGTTGAACATCTCCTTGGCCCACGGGCTCGCCGAATTCGCCGACGGCGATTCCGGCGCGGGCGGTTCGCCCGCCACCACGATGCGCGGATAATCCGGCACGTCCTTCCCGGACGTTACCGTCATGCCCGCCGGCTTGCCGCGTTGGCTCAGCCTCTCGCCCAAGGTATAGCCGCCGTCGAACACGATTCCCGTCACCTTCAGCCCAAGCAGACAGATCGTCGCCAGGAGGACGATCGGGATGAGACGGAATTCGCGCGCCAGCTTGATCATGCCGCCAGCCCGCTACCTTGGCCGGTGGATTTGAGCCGCGCCTTCTGCCGCTCGGCAAGAGCCTGGGCCGCGGCGGCGACCGCCTGCGCGCGCGGTACGCTCGGCACCGGCTGCGCGTCGGGACGCCCGGCCTCGGTGATGCGAACCAGCCGCGACAGCAGCAGTTCGCCGGCGTCCAGCTGTTGCCCGAGTTCGGCCGAGATCGCTTCGGTATGCTTGATGCGCTCGCCCAGCGTCTGTTCGCCTTCGCGCATCGTCGCCTTGAGGCCGCCGATGGCGCGTTCGGCGATTTCCGTCGCGGTAATCAGCTCCGCGATGGTGGCGCGCAGCGATTGCTCATCGGCCTTTAGCAAGCGGATCTGGTTGTTGAGCCGTACGCAATACAGGATGGTCATCAGCAGCAGGACGGAAACCATGCTTTCGATCAGGAAGCCGTATTGGAACATCACTGCGTCTCCATGCGGATTTTCTCGTCCGCCTTCTCGAACATCGCGAAGGTCGTGCGCGGCTTGCGCAGATTGTTGGTGACCCGCACGGCGATGCGATCGCCTACGCGGCCCATGCGCCCCTCGGTGAGGGTGATATCGCCGCAGCGCAGCTTCACCTGCGCGTCGGGCTTGAGCCCGAGCATCAGCGTATCGCCGACATTGAGCTGCATCATCTTGCGTAGCGGCAAGTGCTCTTCATAGAGCACGGCATCGACGCCGATTTCGGCCTGGCCGATTTCGGTGGCGAGATGGCCTTCCCAGATCTGGTCGCGGCCGAACTTCTCGCCCATGAACATCTGGAGAAGCGTGGCGCGGATCGGTTCGATCGTGGCGTAGGGCAGCAGCAGTTCGATGTTGCCGCCGCGGTCCTCCATGTCGATGCGCAGACGCACGAGGATGGCGGCGTTGGCCGGCCGCGAAATCGCAGCAAAGCGCGGATTGGTCTCAAGGCGGTCAATGTTGAACTTCACCGGCGACAGCGGCTTGAAGGCGAGCTCGGCGTCGGCGAGCACGACCTCGATCATGCGCTTCACGAGGCTCGTTTCGATCGTCGTATAGGGCCGGCCCTCAACGCGCACCGAACTCTGGCCGCGGCGGCCGCCGAGCAGCACGTCGATGATCGAGTAGATCAGGCTTGAATCGACGGTGGCGAGACCGAAATTGTCCCATTCCTCCGCCTTGAACACGGCGAGAATGGCCGGCAGCGGGATCGAGTTGAGATAGTCGCCGAAGCGCACCGAAGTGATGCGG
The DNA here is from genome assembly GCA_023432845.1 of Pseudomonadota bacterium. Classification (GTDB taxonomy): domain Bacteria; phylum Pseudomonadota; class Alphaproteobacteria; order Rhizobiales; family Xanthobacteraceae; genus Pseudolabrys. The sequence goes on along the minus strand of JAEZEY010000118.1, from coordinate 5,059 downwards.
TCGAGGGAAACTTCGACGTTGTCCGAGGTGAAATTGCGCAGGCTGGTCGTCATCAGCCGCACCAGGCGGTCGAAGACGATTTCGAGCATCGGAAGTCGCTCGTAGGACACCATCGCCGAGTCGATGATGGCGCGAATGCCGGAATTGTCGTTGAGCGTCACATCCGCCAGGCTGAAGCCGAGCAGATTGTCGATCTCCTCCTGGTTCAGGATGCGCTCGGCGCCGCCCTTGCTGTTCGACTGGAAATTGGTGGTGTCCTCGACCATCGCGGCCCATTGCGCGGCGGCCTGATCGGCGCTGCTGGCCGGCGTCGACGCGCCGCCGCCGCTGCCCTGCTCGGCCTCGAGCGCGACGCCCCATTCTGCCGCCAGCGCGTCCTGGTCGATCTGGTCCTTGCCCGCCATGCTCGTCTTTGCCGTCTGCTATATGTCTTGCGGTCGTCCGCTCGCGCCGGGCGCTATTGAACGACGATTTCCTTGAACAGAACCGCGGTGACCTTGTTGGGTGCGACCGCGACATTGACGCGACGCGTCAATTCTTCCTTGAGCCGGTAAAGGCCGGCCGAGCCGTCAAGGTCGGTCGGGCGCAGTTCGCGCAGGTAAGTCTGGAAGGCGTCCATCACGCGCGGCATCAGCGGCTGGATCTTCGGCAACAACTCCGCGTCCGGCAGTTCGAGGACGACCTTCACTTTAAGATACTGGGTGCGGTCGCCGCCCGAATTGGCGAGATTGACCAGCACATCCGGCAAATCGACGAAGGTCGCGGGCTTGACCACTTCCTTCTTCGGCTCCTCGTGCTTCTTGCCGCCCATGAATTTCATGGCACCGAAGCCGCCACCGCCGACAACCAGCAGCCCCGCGGCGGCAATCATCATCACCTTCCTGGACGGCAGCTTGATCTTCTTCTTGGGGGCCACTTCGCCTTCGGCATCAGGTTCCGCCTCAGTTTTCGCCTTGGCCATTCAAGACCCCTGTTCCCCAACGAATTTTCGGGTAATGCGCGCCGCGCCGGCTGTTGCACCGTCATCGCCGGCAAGCTGCCCTCTCCCCGCCACGTACGTGGCAGTTGCGCCACGTTAGTGGCGGTATGGTTAACAGAACCTTTCCCGGGTTCCCGAAGCGGCAAGAATTGCCGGGTCAAATCCGCCGTTATGGTGTTTTTTGCCTTTAGATACGGACGGGCGAAAATAGTTAAGTAATTGAAATTAAAAAGTTTTCTTAGTTGGCACGACAACTGCAATTCTTCTTCCCCGAAACGACGGCTTGGGAGAGCCGGACTTTCACCACACGGCGGCGCCGGCCTCGGGAGGGCGGGCATCGCCGGGATCAAGGGGAGATGACCGATGCAGAACACCCTGCTGGTCGGACTGTCGCGTCAGGTCGTGCTCAGGCGCGAGCTCGATGTGGTGGCGAACAATATCGCCAACGTGAACACCGCCGGCTTCAAGGCCGACGGCGCGGTGTTCGAAGAATTCATCGGACGCGTTGCCCGCTCCGACAACATGTCGAATCGCGACCGCCAGGTCTCGTTCGTGCGCGACCGCGCCACCTGGACCGACTTCAGCCAGGGCTCGATGGAGCGCACCGGCAATGCCACCGATGTCGCCATCGACGGCAAGGGCCTGTTCGCCGTGCAGACACCGGCCGGCGAGCGCTACACGCGCAACGGCGGCTTTCAGATCGACAACACCGGCCAACTCGTCACGTCGGAAGGCTTCCCGGTGCTCGGCGAGAACGGTCCGATCCAGTTTCAGCCGAACGACGTCAATATCCAAATCAGCGGCGACGGCACCGTCAGCGTCGCGGTGGCCGAGAATCCGGGACAGGAATCGCTGCGCGGCAAGCTGCGAATGGTCGGCGTCGACAACCCCGCCATGCTGCAGAAGGTCGGCCAAGGCACCTTCGCGCTCAAGGACGGCGCTACCATCGTGCCCGACACGCAATCGAAGTTCGTGCAGGGCTCGGTCGAGAAGTCGAATGTCCGCTCGGTCGTGGAAATGACCCGCATGATCGAGATCACCCGCACCTACACCCAGGTCGCGAACATGATGCAGCAGCAGAGCGACATGCGACGCGCCACGATCGACAAGCTCGCCGAAGTTCCGGCCTGAGGAGAATAGACCATGCGCGCCCTGCACACCGCCGCGACTGGCATGATGGCCCAGGAACTCAACGTCCAGGTCATCTCCAACAATATCGCCAACATGCGCACCACCGCCTTCAAGCGGCAACGCGCTGAATTCCAGGATCTCTTGTACGAACACGTCAGCCGCGTCGGCGCGCAGACGTCGTCGCAGGGCAACATCCTGCCAGCCGGCATTGAACTCGGCTCCGGCGTCAAGACCGTGGGCACGCCGCGCATCATGACGCAGGGTTCGCTGGCGCAGACCGGCAAGGACTACGACGTCGCCATCCGCGGCGAAGGCTTCTTCAAGGTGACGATGCCGGACGGCTCGACCTCCTATACCCGCGACGGCTCCTTCGAACTGGACGCGCAAGGCCGCATCGTCACCGCCTCCGGCAACCTGATCCAGCCGGGCATCACCATTCCGCAGAATGCCACGTCGGTCACGATCAACGCTCAGGGCCAGGTCCTGGTGACGTTGCCTGGTCAGACCCAGCAGAACCAGGTGGGCCAGATCGAACTGGCGATTTTCGTCAACAAGGCCGGCCTCAAGGGCATCGGCGATAACCTGTATCTGGAAACGCCGGCCTCCGGCGCGCCGCAGAACGGCACGCCGCAGCTCAACGGTTTCGGCGATCTGCAGCAGGGCAATCTCGAACAGGCCAATGTCGAAGCGGTCAGCGAAATCTCCGATCTCATCGCCGCGCAGCGCGCCTACGAGATGAACGCCAAGGTCATCTCCGCAGCCGACCAGATGCTGTCGGCCACCTCCAACCTGATGCGTTGAGGGAACGGCCATGATCGCCACCACCCTCCGCCTCCTCGCCGCCGCCGCCGCGCTTGGCATCGGCATCGCGTCCGCCGCGGCGCAAACGGCCGAACCGGCGCGACCGCATCTCAAGGGCCATGTCACGGTCAATTCGGGCATCGTGCGCATCGGCGACCTCATCGAGAATGCTGGCGTCGTCGCCGACGTCGCCATCTTCCGCGCGCCCGATCTGGGAACCACCGGCACGGTGCCGGTCGCCGCCGTGATCGAGGCGGTACGTCCGCACGCGCTGGTCGGTTTCGACACCGGCGGCGCGACCGAAATCACCGTGACGCGTGCCAGCCGCGAAATTCCGATCTCGGAAATCGAACGCAGTCTCGCCGAGGCGGTGTCGGCCCGCTTCAACGCCGGCCCGGCCGCGGACATCACCGTCATTTTCGACCGCGACCCGCGCGCCATCCAGGTCGATCCGTCTGCGCAGGGCAGCATCGCTATCGCGCGCATCTCATACGAGGCGCGCAACGGCCGTTTCGACGCGACCCTTGAGATCCCGACGGGCGCGACGCAGCGCGGCCTGCTGCGGCTTTCCGGCCGCGCCTATGCCACTGTCGAAACCGTGATGGTGACCCGCTCGATCGACCGCGGCGCCGTGCTGAAAGCTTCCGACCTCACGGTCGAGCGCCGGCCGCGCTCTGAAGTTAGCCGCGACGCTGTCGTCGGCATCGAACGTGCCGTAGGTTTGGCGGCGCGCAGCGTCATCCGCCCTGGCCAGCCGCTGCGCGATGCCGACCTGACGCGGCCCGAGGTCGTGCAGCGCGGCCAGATGGTGACCTTGGTGTTCGAAGCGCCTGGCCTCACGCTTACCTTGCGCGGCAAGGCGACGGAGAGCGGCGCCGAAGGTGACACCGTCGCGGTGCTCAACGAGCAGTCCAAGCGCACCGTGCAAGGCGTGGTGGCCGGTCCTGGCCATGTGGTGGTGTCCACGTCGGCCCCGCGGTTCGCCGCCAACCTCCCGGCAGCCGCGGGTTTCCGGCGCTGAACGAAACTTGACGCGAGCGACGGCGATGCCGCCCTCGTCCCTGAAGTCGGATCGATGAACACGAGTGAAAGTCCGTTGAGATGAGGATCATGACCCTGACCCGCCACGCCATCCTTGCGGCGCTTGCGACCTCGCTGCTAAGCGGCTGCGCGGCCCTCGAGAGGTTGAAGAACATTGGCGAGCAGCCCAAGCTCTCCGAGATCGACAACCCGACGACACGCCCCGGCTACAAGCCGGTGCAGATGCCGATGCCGGCGGCGCAGCCTGCGACCTACAATCCGAATTCGCTGTGGCGGAACGGATCGCGCGCCTTCTTCAAAGACCAGCGCGCCCATCAGGTCGGCGACATTCTCACGGTGAAAGTCAACATCACTGACAAGGCAAACATCGCCAACGACACCAAGCGCAGCCGCGTCAACGGGGAAGATTCCGGCGTCGACAACTTCTTCGGCAAGAGCAAGCTGCCGATCGTCAACTCCGCGCTGCCGACGCGGCTGTTCACCGCCGACTCCACCTCCTCGAGCGAGGGCAAGGGTTCGGTCGATCGTTCCGAAGCGCTGTCGACCAATGTCGCCGGCGTCGTCACCCAGGTGCTGCCGAACGGAAATCTGGTGATCGAGGGCCGCCAGGAGATCCGCGTCAATTTCGAGATCCGCGAACTGATCGTCGGCGGCGTGGTCCGGCCCGAGGATATCGAGAGCGACAACACCATCGACTCCACCAAGATCGCCCAGGCCCGCATCGCCTATGGCGGCCGCGGCCAGATCACCGATGTCCAGCAGCCGCGCTACGGCCAGCAGGTGATGGATATCTTGCTGCCCTTCTGACCCGGCCGTGCGGCCCTTCTACTCCGGACGAACAGACGGCCAGCAAACCTATCGGGCCGGCGCGGACGCTCCCCCTCGTCACCGCGCCGCTCGGCCGGCGGTCTCTCCCGAGCCGCCGAACCCGCCGCCTGCCACGCTCCCCAAGCTTCCACGGCAGGCCGCCAGAAGCCCCGCGTTCTCCCGACGCGGGGCTTTTTCGTTCGTGGATGGGCAGGCGGGCTGCCAGCATGCACTAAAAGCCCCGACCGACTTAACGCCGCGGGGTTTCGGATGATGCGATCCCGAGGGGATGCGCGGGGT
>JAEZEY010000081.1 GCA_023432845.1 Pseudomonadota bacterium | reverse complement strand
ATCGCATCCTTGATCGCTTCCACCGCCGGGTTGAAGCGCTCGACATGGCCGACCATGAGCGTCACGCCGGCGCCACGCGCGGCATCGATGATCTCATGCCCCTCTTCCACGGACGAGGCGATCGGTTTCTCCACCAGCACATGCACGCCGCGCGCGGTCGCAGCGAGCGCCACCTCGCGGTGCAGATGAGTCGGCGCGGCGATGGTGATGGCATCGATGCCGAGATCGAGCAGCCCTTCGACGTCGGGGACCGCGGCGCAGCCCAACGTACGCGCGACGAATTCAGCCTGCTTGGCGTCCGGGTCGGCGACGCCGGCTAGTTCGGCGCCCGGCAACCCGGCGAGAACGCGCGCGTGGTTACTGCCCATGACGCCGACGCCGACGACGCCGATGCGCAGCGGCCGCGTTTCGATGGTGGAAGCCTGTGTCATCGCGAAAAGCCGATCCCCAGCCTGAATTTTGAACCCCGCGTCCCCCTAGCACGCTGGTCATAGGCTGGCGACCGCACCTGTGAAATGCGGTGAACACGTTTTGATTCAGTGCGTTACAGCGCCGAAACGGCGCGCTTTCCTGCCGGGGTCGGTGAAAATCAGAAACGTTAATTCAGGCCGTGATAGCCGCGATACCACGCGATGAAGCGCGCGATGCCCTCGGCGATCGGCGTCGACGGCTTGAAATCGACTTCCTTCATCAGCGCGTCGACATCGGCATAGGTCGCCGGCACGTCGCCGGGCTGCATCGCCTCCAGTTCGCGGATCGCTTTTTTGCCGATCGACTTTTCCAGCAGCTCGACGACGTCGAGCAGATCGACCGGATTGTTGTTGCCGATGTTGTAGACGCGCCACGGCGCGCTGCTCGATCCCGGATCGGGCTTGTCGCCAGACCAGTTCGGATCGCTGGCCGCCGGCCGGCCCACGAGGCGCACGATCGACTCGACGACGTCATCGACATAAGTGAAGTCGCGCCGCATCTTGCCATGGTTGAATAGCTTGATCGGCTTGCCGGCGAGAATGGCGCTGGCGAAGATCCACATCGCCATGTCCGGCCGGCCCCACGGCCCGTAGACCGTGAAAAAACGAAGTCCTGTCGTCGGCAGCCTGAACAGATGCGAATAGGAATGCGCCATCAGCTCGTTGGCCTTCTTCGAGGCGCCATAGAGGCTGAGCGGGTGGTCGACATTGTCGTGGACCGAAAACGGCATGCGCGTGTTGCTGCCGTAGACGGACGACGACGAGGCATAGAGCAGATGTCGGCAGCCATTGTGGCGGCAGCCTTCCAGCACGTTGACGAAACCGATCAGATTGGAATCGACATAGGCGTGCGGATCGACCAGCGAATGACGCACGCCGGCCTGCGCGGCCAGATGCACGACGTGCGGGAATTTGTATTGCGCGAACAGATCGGCGGTCGCCTGGCGGTCGGCCAGATCATGCCGGATGAATGAGAAGCCATTGTGCTTCTTCAATTCGGCGAGCCGCGCCTCTTTCAGCTTCACATCGTAGTACGGCGTCAGGTTGTCGACGCCGATGACGACGCGGCCTTCCTTCAGCAGCGCGGTGGCAACGTGAAAACCGATGAAGCCGGCCGCGCCGGTGACCAGGATGGGCTGATTGTCGAGTGCCGCCACAGATCGATCCTTTCGTCGCCCCGCTGACAATTCGGACAGCCCCTGCGGCGGCGCCACGCCTCGTACATCAAAATCGCCCGCCAGGCATAGGCCCAGTTGCGCCGGCCGGCGGCTTTCTTCAGGAAAACCTCGCCGTGCCAACGCTTTATGGGTGGACAGCGCGGCGCCTGCGCGCCGAGCCGATTTCATTCTCGTGCCGGGTGCTCTATGGGTGCAAGCGACCCCGACGAAAGCGAAACCCGGCCCATAGATGGCACGAACGATCCTCTATCTCGTCTCCGAAGACTGGTACTTCGTCTCGCACCGGCTGCCGATGGCCCGGGCGGCACGTGATGCCGGCTTCGCGGTCCATGTGGCGACGCGCGTAGATCGGGACGGCGAGCGCATTTGCGTCGAAGGCTTCGAACTACACCCGATCACCTGGCACCGCGGCAGCCTCAACCCCCTCACCCTGCTCGCCACCGTCCGCGAGGTCCGCGCCCTGTACCGCCGCCTCAAGCCGGACCTTGTCCACCACGTCGCCCTGGTGCCGTCCGTCCTCGGCTCGATCGCCGCGCTCGGCCTGCCGATGGCCAAGCTCAATGCCTTTGCCGGGCTCGGCTTTGCCTTCACCTCGAACACGCCCAAGGCGCGCGTCATCCGCGCCGTCGCCGCGCCGCTGCTGCGCTGGCTGCTGAATCGTCCGGCGACCGCTGTGCTGGTGCAGAACCCCGACGACCGTATGGCCGCGCTGAGCCTCGGCGTCCCGGCGGACCGGATCGCGCTCATTCCCGGTTCCGGCATCGACGTCGACGAGCTCAAGCCCCTGCCTGAACCCGACGGCGTGTTCACGGTGGGCTTCGTCGGCCGCCTGCTCGACGACAAGGGCGTGCGGCCGCTGGTGCGCGCCCTTGAAATCCTCGCCGAACGCGGCATCGCCGTGCGCCTGCTGCTCGCCGGCACGCCCGATCCATCCAATCCAGCCTCGATCCCGGAGAGCGTGATCGATGGCTGGCGGCATCGGCCGAACCTCGTCGTCATGGGATATGTCGGCGACGTCGCCTCGGTCTGGGCGCAGGCTCATGTCGGCGTGCTGGCGTCGCGCCGCGAAGGCCTGCCGAAGAGCCTGCTGGAGGCCGCCGCCTGCGGCCGCGCGCTCATCGCCACCGACGTGCCCGGCTGTCGCGAGATCGCGCGGCAGGATGTCAATGCGCTGCTGGTGCCGGTGGACGATCCCGAAGCGCTCGCCGGCACCATCGAGACGCTGATGAAGGACGACGCCTTGCGCCATCGCTTCGCCGCCGAGAGCCGCCGCATGGCGGTCGAGGAATTCTCCAGCGAGCTCGTCGGCCGCGAAATCGTCGCGCTCTATAGCAAGCTGCTCGCCGCCCGCGCCGCGGAGACGGCCCGATGAACGCCGCCGCGCTGAACCTTCCGACCGCCGTCCTGATGCTGATCGCCGCCGCGGCGATGAGCCACGGATTGTTGCTGCTGCTGCGGCCGCTGCTGCTGCGCTACGCGATGGCGCTGCCGAATGCGCGCTCCTCGCATAAAGCGCCGACCCCGCAGGGCGCCGGCATTGGCGTCATCGCGGCGACGGTCGCCATCAGCGCCCTCGCCGCGCTTGCAGTCGATGGCGGCGCCGACCGGGAGCTCTGGATCGTACTCGTCGCGACGATCGGCATCGCCATCGTCGGAGCGGTCGATGACATCAAGCATGTCGCTGTGCTGCCTCGACTGTTGCTACAGGCTGCGGGCGTGGCGGCGATCCTGATCGCGATACCCGACGAGATGCACATCCTGCCGATGGTGCCGTCCTGGTTCGAGCGCGTCCTGCTCGGCCTCGGCGCGCTGTGGTTCGTCAACCTCACCAATTTCATGGACGGCATTGACTGGATCACCGCCGCCGAAACGGTGCCGATAACAGCGTTCATCGCCTTGTTCGGCGTCTTCGGCGCGAGTTCGCCGACCGAGACTATCGTCGCGCTGGCGCTGTGCGGCGCCATGCTCGGCTTTGCACCGCTCAATCGTCCGGTGGCGAAGATGTTTCTTGGCGATGTCGGCAGCCTCGCCATCGGTTTGCTGATCGCCTGGATGCTGATCGGGCTCGGCGGACGCGGCCACGTCGCCGCCGCGCTGCTGCTGCCGCTCTATTACCTCGCCGACGCCACCGTCACCTTGTGCCGGCGCATCATGCGCCGCGAACAGTTCTGGGTCGCCCATCGCACGCATTTCTATCAGCGCGCGACGCAAGGCGGGTTCACGGTGATGCAGGTGGTCGCGCGCATCTTCGCCGTCAATATCGCGCTCGGCCTGCTGGCGCTCACCAGCGTCATGTGGACCGGCATCGCGGTGCAGATCGCTACACTCGCCGCGGGCGCGGCGTTGGTCGCCTGGCTGCTCTACGTTTTTGCGGCAGGCCGCAAGGCATCCTGACTCGCCAGCGCTTCCTCGCCCGCGACCATGACCTGACGCGGCGTCAGCGCATCGAGACAGGCGCTGTAGCTTTCAAGTCTTCGCTCGCAGCCCTCCAACTGGCAGGGCGTGCACGGGAACGCATGCTGCACCAACCAGACATTGCCGCGCTGCTGCACAACGCCGGTGTCCGCCCACAGCGCGCCGAGACCTCCAACCGGCCACGGCCCCCACAGCCGCGGATCGGTGGGCCCGAACAGCGCCACCGTCGGACAGCCGCAGGCCGCCGCGAGATGCGTCACCGACGTATCGGGCCCGATAAACACCTTGGCGCCGGCAAGCAGCCCCGAGAGCTGGCCCCAGTTGAGCCTGCCGTCGAAGCGCAGCAGGTCGGCGCCACGCCAAATATTATCGAGATAGGTGCGTTCCTCTGCAGCCGGTCCGCCGGTAGCGATCACCGTCAGGCCGCGCGCCTTGAGCGACGCCGCGACCTCGCGCCAGCCTTCAGCGGTCCATTGCTTGTAGCGAAACATCGGCGCGGCGTGGATCACCGCGTAATCGCCTGCTGGCCTGCCCTCGAACGGCAAGGCGGCCGGCGGCACGAGCCGCAGCGCGCGGTCGATGCCGAGCACGTCGGCTAGGCGCAACATCTCCTCGACACGATGCACGCCGGCGACGACTGGCACGGTCCGGCTGAGGAAGCGCGTCTTCAACGCGCCGCTCGCCCGCGACTCCACCGGCGCCACCGCGTGACGCCCCGCGAGGATGGCGAAGAACGTCGGGCGATCGCCCGACTGAGTCGAGATGGCGAGGTCGTAGCGTCGCCACAGCTTCATCGCCAGCGCCAGACTCTGCGCCACGGTGCGCTTCGCCGGCAGGGTGACGATGCCGTCGAGATCGGGATTGCCGGCCAGAATGCCGGCAGTGTCGGCAAACACCAGCGCCTCGATGGTCGCGTCGGGCCACGCCTTGCGCAGGCTGGCGATCAGCGGCGTCGTCAAGAGTACGTCGCCGAGGCGGCGCAGCGCGACGACCAGAATGCGCGGCCGCGCCCGCAGGTCGATGCGGGTCATGGCGCCGCCGTCGCGGGCGCCGCCGTCACGCGCAGCGCCGACATGCCGTGCCTGGCGCGCACATCGCGGCTCTTGAGAAGTTCGGCGAGTTTGCGTTCGTTTTCGCCGAGCGCCGAGCGGTCGGCCTCCCGGTGCCACAGATGAACGACGCCGGTGGCGAAGTTGCCGTCCTTGCGCGCGACGCCGGCATGCAACAGGCGAACGATGAGATCGGAATCTTCCTTGCCCCAGCCGGCATAGTCGGCATCGAAACCATCGACGGTGTCGAGATCGCGGCGCCAGATGGCGAGATTGCACGAGCGCGCGCCTTTCCATTCCCTGGCGCGCAGCCGGCGCAGCGGCCCGAGCGGCAGATGCAGCAACGCCGACAGACGATTGACGCCGCCGCGCAACCGTTCGGCGAGGAACCGCGCAAAGCTCCACGTCTCCGGCTCCAGGCCCTCGCGCAGCACGCGCTCGGTGAGGTGCGGCGACAACAGGATGCGATTGCCGGTGACGAAGGCATTCGCTTCGGCAAGCCTGCGATGCTGCGCGACGAAGTCCGGCCGCACGATACAGTCGCCGTCGAGGAAAACCACATAATCCCCGCGCGAGGCCAGCACCGCGCGATTGCGGATCTCGCCGGGGCGAAAGCCCTTGTCCTCGTGCCAGACATGCTCGACCCGGTGGCCGACTTTTGCCTTCCAGTCATCGACGAGGTCGCCGGTCGCGGGGCGTGAGCCGTCATCGGCAACGATGACCTCGAAATCCCTGTCGGTCTGCCGCGCCAGCGAGCGCAGCACCGCGGCGAGCGCATCCTCGCGGTTATACGTTGTGACGATGACCGAGATCAGCCCGTTCACCGGTTGCGCCCCGCCAGCCACGCCTTCATGTAGCGGTAGTACGTGCCTTCGGCATTGGCGACCGCGAGCAGAAAGCCCTCGCGGCCGTCGAGAAAGCCGCCGCGCAGGATGTAAGTGCGGAAGAAGCTCCACAGGCCGTGGGTGATGCCGCTGGAAAAGCTAACGCGCTTGCCGCGCGCCACCGTCATCGCGGCGTTGGCAGTCGAATAGCGGTCCATACGCGACAGCGCATCCTCGAGCCGCAGCACCGGCGCATGCAGAAGATCGTTGCGCAGCCGCGCCACCGGCCCGTCGCAGATGACGCGTTCATGCACGCGATCGTCGGAGAAACGCGCTCTGCCGCGCCTGAACAGCCGCAGCACATAATCCGGATACCAGCCCGAGTGGCGCATCTGCCGCCCGCAGAAGCTCGACAGCCGCGGCATCTCGTAGCCGTCGGCCTTGGCTTCGCTCATCGCCTGCGCGATCTCGGCGGCCAGCGCCGGCGTGACACGCTCGTCGGCGTCGATGGACAACACCCAGTCGCCATCTGCCTGTGACAACGCGAAATTCTTCTGCGCACCGAAGCCGTCGAAGGCATGTTCGATAACGCGCGCACCCTTGCCCGTGGCAATCTCCGCCGTGCCGTCGCTGCTGCCGCCATCGACCACGACGATGCGCTCTTCGGCGAAAGCGACGCTGTCGAGGCAAGCGCCGATATTGGCGGCCTCGTTCTTCGCGATCACGATCACCGACAGGCGCGGCATACCCGCTCCACCTTCATCGCCTCAGCGGCGGCTTCCGTTGCGCGAGCGCTCGACCATCGAGGTCGTGGACTGCCCCGGCACCAGATCGACCAGCACGACCACGCCGCCGAGCGCCTCGACAATATCGTGGCCGACGACCTGCTCGCGCGTGTAATCGCTTCCCTTGACCAAAACACTGGGCTTCACTTCGGCGATCAGTTCGCGCGGCGTGTCCTGCTCGAAGACGACGACGAGATCGACGGCCTCGAGCGCGGCCAGCACGTCGGCGCGCGATTGCGCGTTCTGTACCGGCCGGGTCGGCCCCTTCAGCCGCGTCACCGACGCGTCGCTGTTGAGACCGACGACGAGACGATCGCATTGCGCCCGTGCCTGCGCGAGCAGCTTGACGTGACCGGGATGCAGCAGATCGAAGACGCCATTGGTGAAACCGATACGCAAGCCCATCTTGCGCCAGGCATCGAGATGCTCGCCGAGCTGCGACCAGTCGAAGACGATCTTCTCTTCGGAAGCCAACGAGGCTTCCGGAAGGATGCGGTGGCGCAGCTCATCGACGGTGAGCGTCGCCGTGCCGCGCTTGCCAACGACGACGGCGGCGGCGGCATTGGCGGCGCGCATGGCGCTTTCGAAATCGGCGTTCATTGCCAGCATGGCCGAGAGCACGGCAACGACCGTGTCGCCGGCGCCGGAGACGTCGCGCACCTTCACGGCATAGGACGGCACATGCACCGGCGCGCCCTCGCCGACCAACGTCATGCCGTCTTCGCTGCGCGTCACCAGCACGGCCCGCGCGCCCAGCGCATTCTTGAGCCCGAGCGCCGCCTCGGCGACCTCGTCGTCGCTGCGCGCCGCGGTGCCGGTCGCCGCCGCCAGTTCCTGCCGGTTCGGCGTGATCAAGGTCGCGCCGCGATAGATCGAATAGTCACGGCCCTTGGGATCGACGATCACCGGCTTGCCGGCCTTGTTGGCGGCATCGATCACCGCTCGCACGACGCGCGGCGTGAGCGCCCCCTTGGCATAGTCGGACAGGACCACGGCGCCGGCGCGCGGCATGGCCTCGATGGCATAGCCGATCAGCGCATCCTCGGCGGCTGGATCGATGGCCGCCGCCATCTCCCAGTCGGCGCGCAACAGATGCGTCGAGTGATGTTCTGAGACGAAGCGAACCTTGCGCGTCGTCATGCGCTGGGCGTCGGTTGCGAGAGAGAACTCGATCAGCGGATGGAGCGACAGCGCGCCGGTCAGCGCCTTGCCGGCCTCGTCGTCGCCAACCACGCCGACGAAGATGCAGCGCGTTCCGAGCGCGACCAGATTGCGCGCCACATTGCCGGCGCCGCCGATCATCACTTCGGTGCGTCTGACCGCGATCACCGGCGTCGGCGCTTCCGGAGAAATGCGCGACACGTCGCCATAGATGAATTCGTCGAGCATCAGATCGCCGATGCAGAGCACAGTCTGCTGCGAGAGCCCGGCGAGGTGTTTGTCGAAATCGAACATGACTATCTGTATTTATCGGCCGCATCGAGGTAGCCGGTGACGTATTGCGCCACCGCCTTCTCGAGCGGCGTGAAGCCGGCATTGTACCCGGCGCGGCGCAGATTACCGGCGTCGGCTTGTGTGAAATACTGATACTGGTCGCGGATCGACGCTGGCATGTCGATGTATTCGATGTTCGGCGCGCGGCCCATGGCTTTGAACATGGCGACGATCATGTCCCTGAAGCTTTCGGCCTGCCCGGTGCCGACATTGTAGATGCCGTTCTTGTTGTTGCTCTTGACCGAACCGCTGATCGCCCAGCGCACCACCGAGACGACGTCGTCGACATAAACGAAGTCGCGGCGCTGGTCGCCGTCGGCAATGCCGTCGCGGTGCGACTTGAAAAGCTTCACCGGCTGGCCGGCCTTGGCGCCGTCGAACACTTTCGACAAGACGCTGGCCATCGCGCCCTTGTGATATTCGTTCGGGCCATAGACGTTGAAGAACTTGAGGCCTACCCAGATCGGCGGCAGCTTTTGCTTCTTCACGAAGCGATCGACCAGCGCGAGGTCGAACAAATGCTTCGACCAGCCGTAGAGATTCATCGGCCGCAGCTTGCGGAGCGCTTCGATGGACCAGTCATCCACGAAATTGGTATCGCGGTCGCCATAGGTGGCGGCGGACGAGGCATAGACGAAGGGCGTGCCGGTTTGCGTGCACCAGTCGAGCAGGCGCAGCGACAGGCGAAAATTGTTCTCCATCACCTCATCGCCGTCCGTGGCGGTGGTGGACGAAATGGCGCCCATATGGATGACGGCTTCGAGCTTGCGGCCCTCGAGCCAGCGGGCAAGGTCGGCGGGCGGCACGAAATCGGCGATCTGGCGTTTGGCGAGGTTCCGCCACTTGCCATCCGCGCCGAGCAGGTCGTTGACGACCACATCAGTCCGCCCCGCCTCGTTGAGGCTGGCGACGATGTTCGATCCAATAAAGCCGGCTCCCCCGGTCACCAAAATCATAGCGGCCCTTACCGACGCGCCCGGCGCCTTCCAAAAACCTTTGCCCCAGTCCGGGACGGGGCGCAAATCCTTGGCCCAAATGCCTCTGGAAACGGTAAAAATTGCGGCTGGACAGGACGATAGAGCGAAGGCTAACGCCACAGCGCATGACCATCGACCCCGCCCAGCCCGACCGCCCGGTCCTGATCGTCCCCTACGTGTGGATCGGCGACTTCGTGCGGGTGCATTCGGTGGTCCGCCTCCTGAAGGCGGAGGCCCCGGACCGGCCGGTGGACATGGTGTCCTCGACCCTGTGTAGCCCGCTGGCCGACTACATGCCGGGGGTCCGGCGGCCGATCATCTCCGACCAGCCGCGCAAACGCCTCGGCTGGGCGATCCAGAAGGACCTCGCCGCGCGCCTGCGCGAGGGCGGCTACGGCCAGGCCCTCATCATGTCCCGCAAGTGGAAGGCGGCGCTGGCCCCGGCCTTGGCCGGCATCCCGATCCGGACCGGCTTTGCCGGCGAGGCGCGCTTCGGCCTGCTCAATGACATCCGCTGGGGCGAACGCCGGCTGCCGCGCATGATCGACCAGATGGGGGCTCTCGCCCTACCAAAAGGTGCCAAACTGCCGCCCGAATGGCCCCTGCCCGAGCTGAAGGTCCCCGCCGACGAGCTCGCCCGCTGGCTGGAACTGCGCGGCCTCGACCAGGAGCGCCACCCCATCGTTACCCTCTCCCCCGGCGCGGTCGGCCCCGGCAAGGCCTGGCCGCCTGCCGCCTATGCCGAACTGGCGAAAGCTCTGACCGCCGACGGCGCTTCAGTCTGGGTTCTCGGCGGGCCCGCTGAAGCCGAAACCGCCCGGCTGATCGCCGGACCCGCCGGCCCCGGGGCCCGCGACCTGACCGGCACCGATCTTCGCAACGCCATCCTGGCGCTGGCCGCCGCCGACGTCTCGGTCACCAACGATTCCGGCCTGATGCATGTCTCGGCCGCCCTTGGCACCCCGACAGTCGCGATTTTCGGCCCGACCAGCCCCTGGCACTGGAAGCCGCTCAACCCGGTCTCCGCCATTCTGGAGCCGCGCGGCGACGAGGACGCCCGATTGCGGGCCCGCGAGATCGGCAACGCGGCGGTGGCCCACCGCTCCACGGCGGGCGTGGCTGTGGATAGCGTGCTGGCCGCCGTCCGCGCCGCTCTGGCGGAAAAAACCAAGCCGCGTTAAGGCATTAGCCACACTGGCCTGACGCCGCGCGGGTTTGGTGGTAGTAGCCTTGAGTTGAGGTGCCGTTATGGCCAAACCGCAGTCAGCCCCGATGCGAGACCAACAGGCGCAGGACGCCATCGACAGCGCGCTGCGGACGCTCGACGCCGAGGGCACCGGAATCACCGCTCTCACCATCAGCCTGCGCGACGGCCTCGGCACACCGTTCGCCGCCGCAGTCCAACTGATCCGCGACGCGAACGGGCGTGTCATCGTCACCGGCATGGGCAAATCGGGTCACGTCGGCACCAAGATTGCCTCGACCTTGGCCTCCACCGGTACCCCCGCCTCCTTCGTGCATCCGGCCGAAGCCAGCCACGGCGACATGGGCATGATCGCCAAGGGCGACGTTATCCTGGCGTTGTCATGGTCCGGCGAAACCGCCGAGCTGAAAAACCTCATCGATTATTCGCGCCGCCATGGCGTCGGCCTCATCGCCATGACGGCGAGCGCCGAATCGACTTTGGCCAAGGCCGCCGACGTCGCGCTGATCCTGCCGCAGGCGCGCGAAGCCTGCCCACACAATCTCGCGCCGACCACCTCGTCGCTGATGCAGCTCGCGCTCGGCGATGCGCTGGCCATCGCGCTTCTGGAAAGCCGCGGCTTCACCGCGCTCGATTTCGGCATGCTGCATCCCGGCGGCAAACTAGGCGCTCTGCTCAAGACCGTCGGCGAGTTCATGCATGCCGGCGACGCCGTGCCGCTCAAGCCGCTCGGCACGAAAATGTCCGATGCGCTGGTGCACATGACGGCCAAGGGCTTCGGCTGCGTCGGCATCGTCGATGCGCAGAACAAACTTGTGGGCGTCATCACCGACGGTGACCTGCGCCGTCACATGCGTCCCGACCTGCTCGAGGCAACGGTCGACGCCGTGATGACGAAATCGCCGAAATCGGTGAAGCCCGATCAGCTCATCAGCGAGACTTTGGATATCCTCAATACGACCAAGGTGACGGCGCTGTTCGTGGTCGAGGCCGGCAAGCCGGTCGGCATTATTCACGTCCACGACCTCTTGCGCGCGGGCGCGGCGTAATCGCCGCGAGCCGCCGACGCCACGCGCACTCCGTTCGTTCCCACGCGAACGGGGTCTATGGCAGCAGCTTCGAGACGGCCGCCTTTACCTCGTCCACGTTCGGCGGCGCGCCGTCGGTGCCAAGCACCGTCATCGGCCTCGCGCCCACAGGGCCCGTCAGCTTCGGCTGACTGCCGGCGAAGATGGCAACCAGCGGCACGGACAGCGCGGCGGCGAGATGCAGCAGTCCCGTATCGACGCCGATAACGCCGCGCGCATTGGCGATCAGCCGCGCCACCTGATCGAGCGGTGCGCGCTCCGGCACGCGTGCATTCGGCAAGGCGTTCGCAATCGCCTCGCTGCGCAGCTGCTCGGTCTCGGTGCCCCAGGGCAACACGATCTGGACGCCCTGTTCGTTCAGTGAGCGGCCGAGCGCAATCCAGTTCGCGACCGGCCATTCCTTGCGCGGCTGCGCCGTGGCGTGAAGGAAGATGACGTAGGACTCAGACGGCGCTGCAAACGTAGCGCGCGACAGGCCGTAGTCCGGCGCGCCCTCCATCTCATAGCCAAGCGACAGCGCGGTGAGACGGCGGTTACGCTCGACCGCGTGCAGGTCGCGGCTTATGGTGTGGCGCACGTCATAGAACAAACTCGCGAGCGGCTCACGGATGCTGGCGCGGTCATAGCCATGGCGTTCGCCGCGCGCGATGCGCGCGATCAGGGCGGTCCGCACGAGGCCTTGCGTATCGATGATGCGATCATATTGCTTGGCGCGAAGCGCGGCGCAGGATCGCCGCATTTCCGACCAAGTCGCCGGCGATTGAAGCGTCTTGCGCCAGCGGCGCGACGCGACGGGAATGACCTCGTCAATGCCGGGATGCAATCGCGCCAGCGGCGCGAATGCTTCCTCCACCACCCACGACAGATGCCAATCGGGCCCGGCCCGGCGCGCATCGGTCACCGCCGGCATGTGATGGATCACATCGCCGAGCGAGGAGGTCTTGATGAACAGGATGTCCTTCATGCCGCGACGAGCGCCAGCCCCTTTGTCTCAATGCGCCTGTTATACTGGTTACCGCCTATTAACAATATCGGCCGTAACTCAAGCGTTACGGCGCAAGTTTCCTGCTCTTTTCACGATTGCCCTGTAGAAGCATTAACTTGAAATTCGGGGGCACCTCATGACGGTTTTGGTCACCGGCGGCGCCGGTTATATCGGCAGCCACATGGTTCACGAGCTGGTCGACGCCGGCGAGCCTGTGGTCGTGCTCGACAACCTGTCGACCGGCTTCCGTTATCTGTTTCCGGCGACCGTGCCCTTCGTCAACGGCTCGACCGGCGACCGCGCTTTGGTGCTCAAGACCATCGAGCAGCACGGCGTCACCGCCGTCATCCATTTTGCGGCCTCGATCGTCGTGCCGGATTCGGTGCGTGATCCGCTCGGCTACTACCGCAACAACACGATGAACACCTGCACGCTGATCGACGCCGCCATCGAAGGCGGCGTTAGGCAGATGATCTTCTCCTCGACCGCGGCGGTCTATGGCAACGCCACCGAAAACCCGATCGACGAGAGCGCGCCGACACAGCCCATCTCGCCCTATGGTACCTCGAAGCTGATGTCGGAAATCATGCTGCACGACGCCGGCAAGGCGCACGGGCTGCGCTTCGTTGTGCTGCGCTACTTCAACG
>JAEZEY010000068.1 GCA_023432845.1 Pseudomonadota bacterium | reverse complement strand
GCCGCCGATGGCGGCCTGGATCGGCACCTGGAACATGTGCGGCGGGATCAGTTCTTTGAGCTTCTCGACCATGCCGCGGCCGCGCGATTCGGCGCGGGTGCGGTGGACCAGCATGGCGAGCGCATCGACCGGCTCGTCATTGACGAGGATCGACATCTTGACCAGATCGGCCTCGCGATAATCGGTGAGGTGATAGTCGAACGAGGCGTAGCCCTTCGACACCGATTTCAGGCGGTCGTAGAAATCGAACACCACTTCGTTGAGCGGCAATTCGTACTTCACCATCGCGCGGTTGACGACGTAGGTGAGCTCCTTCTGCGCGCCGCGGCGGTCCTGGCACAATTTGAGCACGGCGCCGAGATACTCGTCCGGCGTCAGGATGGTCGCCTCGATCCACGGCTCCTCGATGGAAAGAATCTGCATCACGTCCGGCATGTCGACCGGATTGTGAATCTCGATCTGCGTGCCGTCGCGCAGGTTCATTTTGTAGATGACCGATGGCGCCGTCGCGATGAGGTCGAGATTGAACTCGCGCTCGAGGCGCTCCTGGATGATTTCCAGATGCAAGAGGCCGAGGAAGCCGCAGCGGAAGCCGAAGCCGAGCGCGGCGGACGTTTCCATCTCGAAGGAGAAGCTGGCGTCGTTGAGGCGCAATTTGCCCATGGCCGCGCGCAGGTCTTCGAAATCGGCGGCATCGACGGGAAACAGGCCGCAGAACACCACCGGGATCGCCGGCTGGAAGCCGGGGAGCGGTTCGTCGATCGGCTTGCGGTCGTCGGTGATGGTGTCGCCGACGCGCGTGTCCGCCACTTCCTTGATCGAGGCGGTGAGCATGCCGATTTCGCCGGGGCCGAGCTCGTCCACCGGTGTCAGCTTCGGCTTGAAGACGCCGACGCGATCCACGTCATAGGCCGAGTTGGTGCCCATCATGCGGATGCGCTGGCCCTTCTTCAGCGTGCCGTCGATGATGCGCACCAGAACGACGACGCCGAGATAGACGTCGTACCAGCTATCGACCAGCAGCGCCTTGAGCGTTGCGTCGCGGTCGCCCTGTGGCGGCGGCAGGCGATGCACGATGGCTTCCAGCACCTGATCGATGTTGAGGCCGGTCTTGGCCGAGATGCCGATGGCGTCGGAGGCGTCTAGACCGATCACGTCCTCGATCTGCTTCTTGATCTTCTCCGGTTCGGCAGCCGGCAGGTCGATCTTGTTGAGCACCGGCACGATCTCATGGCCGGCATCGAGCGCGTGATAGACATTGGCCAAAGTCTGCGCCTCGACGCCCTGCGAGGCGTCGACCACCAGCAGGGAGCCTTCGCAGGCGGCGAGCGAACGGTTCACTTCATAGGCGAAGTCGACATGGCCGGGGGTGTCGATCAGGTTGAGGATGTAGGTCTTGCCGTCCTGCGCCTTGTAGTTCAGGCGCACGGTCTGCGCCTTGATGGTAATGCCGCGCTCCTTCTCGATCTCCATATTGTCGAGAACCTGCTCCTTGCCGGCCATTTCGCGCGCATCGAGGCCGCCGGTGAGCTGGATCAGCCGGTCGGCCAAAGTCGATTTGCCATGGTCGATATGGGCGACAATGGAGAAATTGCGGATATTCTGGATGGGGGCGGACGTCATGGCCGCGAGATAACACCCGAATCCGGGGCCATCAAGGCGATCTAATTGTCATTCCGGGACGGTCCGAAGGACCGGGCCCGGAATCCATAAGCCGCAGCACTGGGGATATGGATTCCGGGCCCGCGGACTTTGTCCGCGCCCCGGAATGACCAGTTAGTTCGCCTTCCACACTACCGCGGCGGAAACGGTATAATTCCACACAGCTCCCATCACAGCGCCGGCAAGCCCGGCAACCCACCAACTCGGGCTGCTGGTATACAGCAGGCTGGCGACGCCGATATTGGAAATCGCCCCGACCGAGCAGATCAGCTGGAATTCGACCAGGCCCCGGATGAAGGCCCAGCCGTTCAGGCGCTGGTCGCGGTAGGTGTAGGCGTTGTTGAAGACGTAGTTCCAGGCGATCGCGATTATGGTGGCGATGGTCTGCTGCACGCCGAAGCCGGGCACGCCGAGCCCGTGCAGAACCGTCAGCGCCGCCATATGCGCGCCGATGCCGGTCGCGCCCACCAGACAGAACAGCACGAAGCGGTACGACACCGCGTCGTTGGTCAGCTTGGCGAGCAGCAGCTGGCCGAAATCGAGCGCGACGCGGGCATCGAGCTTGCTCTCGCCGGCGAGCCGCGCGCCGAAAACGTAAGGCAGCTCGGTGACGCGCAGAAAGTCGCGGCCGGTGGCGGCGATATCGAGCAGGATCTTGAAGCCCTGCGTCGACAATTTCGGCGCCAGCTCGTCGATGACTTCACGGCGGAGCATGAAAAAGCCGCTCATGGGGTCGGTCAGGTTGACCCTCAAAAGACCACGCGCCAATGCCGTGGACCACTGGCTCGCCTTGGCGCGGCCGGCGGAAAAGCCGGTGTCCGTGGTGCCGTCGATATAGCGCGAGGCGACGACCAGATCGGTGCGGCCTTCGCGCAGTGTGGCGACCATGCGCGCCAGCACCGTTTCGTCATGCTGGCCGTCGGCGTCCATCACCGCGACATAGCGCGCGCTGGAGGCCAGCATGCCCTCGATGCAGGCGCCGGCCAGACCCCGGCGGCCGACGCGGCGGATGCAGCGAACGCGCCGGTCCTCTGCGCCGATGGCGCGGGCGACGGCGCTGGTGCCGTCCGGCGAATTGTCGTCGACGACGATG
>JAEZEY010000006.1 GCA_023432845.1 Pseudomonadota bacterium | reverse complement strand
GGTTGAATTCGATCTGGTCAAGGCGAGCATAGACGCCATGGCGGACGCCGTGCAGAAGGAAACCGGCGCCAGACTCACTTACGATGTCGGCACCATGATCGAGCTGCCGCGCGCTGCGCTGATGGCTGGCGAGATCGCCGAGTCGGCCGAGTTCTTCTCTTTCGGCACCAACGACCTGACGCAGACCACCTTCGGCATTTCGCGCGACGACGCCGCGAGCTTCCTCGGTATCTACACTGCGCGCGGCATTCTTCCGGCCGATCCCTTCGTGTCGATCGATCAGCAGGGCGTCGGTGAACTCGTCAAGATCGGTGTCGACCGCGGCCGCAAGGTACGGCCGAAACTGAAGGTCGGCATCTGCGGCGAACATGGCGGCGACCCGTCGTCGGTCGCGTTCTGCCACCAGGCCAAGCTCGACTACGTGTCGTGCTCGCCGTTCCGCGTGCCGATCGCGCGCCTGGCCGCAGCGCAGGCGGCGCTCGGCAAGGAAGTGGCCAGCCAGGCGTAAGCAGACAACCAACTCGACTCATCCTGAGGCGTGCCGCGGAACGGCGCGTCTCGATGAATAGACGGGCGCCTACGCCGCCACCTTCTTCAGGAAATCTTCGACCTCGAGCCGCAGGTTGGCGACCGCGGTTTCGACGGTCTGCGACGTGGCGCGGACGACTTCCGCCGAGGCGCGGGTCTCGCCCGCGGCCGCGGCGACTTCGCCGGTCACCTGCACGACATGGCTCGAGCGTTGCGCTGCGCCGGCGACGTTCTGCTAAATCTCGTCGGTCGCCGCGCTTTGTTGTTCGACCGCGGCGGCCACCGCCACCGTATAGCGATTAATCTCGCCCATGCGCTCGGCGATTCTGCGGATCGCCTCGATGGCCCCGCCGGTCGAGTTCTGCACGGCGAGAATATGGCCGGCGATATCCTCGGTCGCCTTCGCGGTCTGCACCGCCAGCGACTTGACCTCCGATGCGACGACGGCAAAGCCGCGGCCGGCCTCGCCGGCGCGTGCGGCTTCGATGGTGGCGTTGAGCGCCAGCAGATTGGTCTGCCCGGCGATGTCGCCAATCAGCTTGATCACGTCGCCGATCTTCTGCGCGCCGTCGGTCAATTGGCCGATCTCGTTGTCGGTGGCGCGGGCTTCATCGGTCGCCAGCTTCACGATCTCGCTGGCCTGGCTCAGTTGCTGGCTGATTTCGCTGATCGATTGCGACAGTTGCTCGGCGGCGATGGCCGCCGTTTCGACATTGGCGCTGGCTTCGTTAAAGGCCTGCGCGGCGCTGTCGGCGCATTGCGAGGTCTTGTCGGACGCGTCGAGCAGCGCATCGGCTGTAGTCCGCATCGCTGCCGCGCCGCCGCTGACGCGCAGCAGCAGGTCTTCCGCGGCCGGACGGAAGGCGGTGATGGCGCCATCGATGATGGCGCGGCGCTGCTCGGTATCGCGGTTGGCGGCGCGCTCCAGTTCGGCATTGCGCTGCTCGGTGACGTCTTCGTGCGTCGATACCCATCCGCCGCTGGGCAGGGGTTCGTTCTTGGCGAGCACGATGCGGCCGTCATTGGCCGCGATATAGGCGCCGAGTTCGCTGCGGGTGCGGACGCGCTCGAAGATGCTGGCGCAGTATTCATCGACGTCGCCCGTGAACAGCCCGGTCTGCTTTCGGTGTGTAATCAGGTCGCGCAACGGCAGTCCGGGTTTCACGATCTCCGGCGACAGGCGGTACATCTGAAGATAGGGGCGATTGCTGAGAACGACGCGGCCACGGCCGTCGAACATGCACAGGCCCTGCGACATGTTATCCAGCCCGACCGACAGACGCCGGTACTGCGCGTGTTGCCGCCGGTAAACGATGACGGCGACGATCAGCAGAACAAGACTGAACTGGGCGAGCACGGCCTGGCCGCCGAGAGTCGTCAATAGCGAGAGAAGGTGCATGGCGCCCCGCGATGATCCGCACGAGCTCGGATTCTGCGGGGTGTCGATTTCAATAGGGTTAACAGTCTCTTTCGCGGGCGCGAAGGCGTGCGGCGTTAACGCGCGGGCAAGGTTAACCAGCCAATAACGAAACCTGCCGCATTGTCGCGATCACGGGTGACATACGTGGTCGGGGACGTTGCGTGGCGTCGCGTAAAGGCAATTTGAAAACACGCCGGCGTTATGGTGTGCGGCGAAAGGTGAGATTGCTCGGCTTTGCCGTCGCGGTCTTTGCCGTTCTGCCCACAACCGTCGGCGAGCAGGATTTGGCCTCGCTGCTGGCGCAGCAGCCGGGCGTTGCCGAGCGCGCGCGCGCACACCTGATCGCCTCCCCGTTCGGCACCATACACGCCGCCATGTTCTCGCTGCCGCGTCCGGTCGGCACTGAAATACCGCGGCCTGTCTCCTACACTTTGGCCAGCCTCGATCCCAACGATGTGACGCAATCGATCGCGGCGCAGCCCTGGACCGATCCGAACGCGCCGTTCCGGTTCCCGACCGTCAACCGCGCCGGCAAGCGCGATTCGATGCTGTCGCGCGCGCGCACACCGATGCCGCCGATGCCGGCGCTCGCCGTGATCGAACGTGACCCCGGTGCGCAGCTCGATCTCAAGCGCAAGGAGGAGGGGCCGCAGCTGGAACTCTACTCCAGCGGCGACGTGTTCTTCGGCCGGGAGCCGCTAGCCGGCGAGCAGAAGCGGCTTTCACCCTGGGCACCGGGCGATGCGCCTGTCGTGATCGCGTCCGGCGATCCCGATGTGAAATTGTCGGCGCTGTCGCCGCCCACCGGCGATATCAAAATTGACGAGGGCGAAAGCGTCGCGTCCAAAGGCGTCGTCACCGGTCCCGATCAACGGCCGCGTTCGCCAGCCGAGCGTCTGTCGCTGGCCGGCGCCAAGCGCACCCAGGCAGAGAAGTGTCTCGCTCACGCCATCTATTTCGAAGCCCGCGACGAACCCATAACCGCGCAGATGGCGGTGGCGCAGGTCGTGCTCAACCGGGTGTTTTCTCCATACTACCCGAACGATGTCTGCGGCGTGGTTTATCAGAACAAGCACCGGCATCTCGCCTGCCAGTTCACGTTCGCCTGTGACGGCAAGTCGAAGGCGATCAGGGAACCAAAGCCGTATGAGTTGTCCATGCGACTCGCCCGCGATTCGCTTGATGGCAAGCTGTGGATGCCGCAAGTCGCCAAGTCGACGCATTATCACGACGATTGGGCGCGGCCGAACTGGATCGGCGAAATGAAGAGGATGGATAAGCTCGGCGGGCTGATCTTCTACCGGCCGCGCAACTGGGGCGACGGCGCCGCGCAGCCGAGCTGGGGTGATCCGAAACAAACCCTGCAGGAAGCCCGCAAGCTGGTTGAAATCTACGACTACGCCCGTCCTTAGCGCCGGCGCCGGCGTGAATTTCTCAACGATTCCGTTGAGCCATGCGTGCCGCAAATGGCTTTGATCAGTACTTTTCGCTAGGGGCGGCGCAGGCTTGTCACTATGTTCCGGCTCTGGCTGGCGGCGGTGTGCCGCCAGCCTTTGAAATTGCCGGAGCAGCCCCGAATGTCCACCCAGAACGCCAGCGCCGCCTCGTCCATTGGCTGGCGGACGCCGACCGTCATCATCGTCTGCGGCTGCATCGTTGCGCTTCTGGGCTTCGGTCCGCGTTCCGCGCTCGGCTTCTTCCTCACGCCGATGTCGGAACTCAACAACTGGGGGCGCGACGTTTTTGCTTTCGCGCTCGCGGTGCAGAACTTGTTGTGGGGCGTGGGCCAGCCCTTCGCCGGCGCGATCGCCGACCGCTATGGCGCGACGCGGGTGCTGGTCGCCGGCACCTTGCTCTATGCGGCCGGCCTGTTCTTGATGGCCTATTCAACGACGCCGGCAACGCTGACTCTGTCGGCCGGCGTGCTGATCGGCTTCGGTCTTTCGGGATGCTCCTTCACCATCGTCGTCGGCGCCTTCGGCAAGCTCCTGCCGGAGGAGTGGCGCTCGACCGCCTTCGGATTCGGCACCGCGGCCGGCTCCTTCGGCCAGTTCCTGTTCTCGCCGCTCGCGGTGGCGCTGATCGGCTCGACGGGCTGGACCGGGGCGCTGTTCGTGTTCGCCGCGCTGATGCTGATTATCCTGCCGCTGTCGCTGGTGCTGGCGGGGGGGGCGCGCGGGGGGGGCGGGCG
>JAEZEY010000437.1 GCA_023432845.1 Pseudomonadota bacterium | reverse complement strand
GGTCGAGCGGCTCAAGCTGCTGACCATTCTCACCATCGCCGACATCAAGGCGGTCGGCCCCGGCGTCTGGAACGGCTGGAAGGCGCAGCTCGTGCGCACGCTCTATTTCGAGACCGAACCGGTGCTGCCCGGCGGCTTCTCCGAGGTCAACCGCGCCCAGCGCGTCGCCGCGGCGCAAGCCGAATTCCGCCATGCCATGCAGAGCAAGCAGTGGCCGACGGAAAAGGTCGAAGCGCACATTGCCCGTCTCTATCCGGCCTACTGGCTCAAGGTCGATCTCGAGCACAAGATCGAGCACGCCGACCTGCTGCGCCGCGTGGAAGCCTCCGGCAAGAGCCTCGCCACCGCAATCCGCTTCGACACCGCCCGCGCGGTCACCGAACTGACGGTGCTGGCTCCCGACCATCCGTGGCTGCTGTCGATTATCGCCGGCGCCTGCGCCATGGCCGGCGGCAACATCGTCGATGCACAGATATTCACGACCACCGATAGCCAGGCGCTCGATACCATCTCGCTGTCGCGCGAGTTCGATCGCGATGACGACGAGGAGCGCCGCGCCGACCGCATCGCTTCCTCGATCGAAAAGGCGCTACGCGGCGAGTTGCGCCTGCCCGATGTGGTCGCCCGGCGCGCGCCGCCGAAGGGCCGCATCAAGGCGTTTTCGATCGAGCCCGGCGTGGACGTCAACAATCAGTGGTCGCACCGCTATACGATGGTAGAGATTGTCGGCCTCGACCGGCCCGGCCTGCTGTACGAACTGACCGCGACACTGTCGAAGCTCAACCTCAATATCGCCTCGGCGCATGTCGCCACCTTCGGCGAACGCGCGGTCGACGTGTTCTATGTAACCGACCTGATGGGCGCGCAGATCACCTCACCGACCCGGCAGGCGGCCATCAAGCGCGCTTTGATCGCGCTGTTCGCCCGGCCGGACGCCAGGCCGGGCAAGGGTGCGGCGTGACCGATGCAATGTGGATTCAAACAGCGAACCTGAAGTCGCAGCCATGATCCGTCGTCCGGCCATTTGCACCGCGGGCCTGACCGCCGTCGCGCTGATGGCGTCGATACCGGTCGCGGACGCCGCGTCGCCGCCGCCCGAGATGCGCGTGGTCATTCAATATGCGATCACAATGATCGGCGTCCCCGTCGGCCGCATCACCTGGACCGTCGAGCTCGGACCGAATAGCTACCAGACCTCGGCGAGCGGCAAAGCGAGCCGCGCGGTCAGCATCCTGGTCAATGGCGAAGGCCGCGTTTCCGTCCAGGGGGTCTTCACGGCGGACCGCGCCGCGCCGAGCTTCTTCTCGTCCAACGTCATCGACGATGGCGAGACCACCGGCTTGCAGATGACGTTCGAAAACGGCAACGTCAAAACGCTGCGTATCGATGATCCACCCGACAACGCCGTCCGCGTCCCAGTGACCGACGAACACAAGCGCAACGTCACCGATCCGCTCAGCGCCATGCTGATCCCCGCCACCGCTGAAAGCCCGCCGCTGTCTCCGGGCCAATGCAATCGCAGCCTGTCGATCTTCGACGGCCAGCGCCGCTACGATCTGCTGCTCAGCTACAAGCGCATGGACCGGCTCAAGCTCGACCGCGGCTATTACGGCCCGGCGCTGGTCTGCGCCGTCGTGCTGCACCCCATCGCCGGCTATCGGCCCGACAGCCTGCTGGTGAAATATGTCGGCGGCCGTTCCGGTCTCGAAATCTGGTTCATGCCGATCGAAGGCACGCCGATCATCCTGCCTGGGCTGCTGAAGATGCCGACTGGCGTCGGTACGATGCAGATCGAGGGTGAACTCCTCGACCGCACGGTCCTGAGGCCGCCAGGGGTGCCGGCCGAGCCGGTCCCGGCGCGATAGGTCCGACGGGGCTCACCCTTGCCTCGACGAAAATCGGCGCTTTTGCAGCACGCTAGATAGTTAACCGGCGCCTGCCCGGAACCGCTCGAAAATCCCGAAAATCCGCGCTTTTTTACGACCCCTTAAACCGCGAGGCATAGCCTCGCCGGCGGGATCGGCGCCTTGCGGGGTGGCGCGTTTTGTCGAGTTTGGGTCGCGTTTGATGGCGTCGGGACGGGGACATTCAGGCGGACGCCGCGAGCCGGTGTTCGATGACGCGCCTGAAGTGCGCGTGACGCCGGGCGACGGCGGGTCGCGACCGCGCAGGACCTCTACGAAAAAGAAGAAAGCCCGATCGAAAGCGCGCGGGCGCAAGCGCTCGCTCATCGGTCGCGTCGCCTATTGGTCGCTGATCGCCTGCATCTGGGTGTGCATCGGCCTGACCGCCGTTGTCGGCTATGTCGGCGCACACCTGCCGCCAATTCAGTCTCTCGAAATTCCGAAGCGGCCGCCGACCATCCGCATGCTGGACACGGCCGGCAACGAGTTCGCCCGCCGCGGCGACATGGCCGGCGAGGTACTGGCGCTCAAGGACATGCCGCCGCATGTGCCCAGGGCCTTCATCGCCATCGAGGACCGGCGCTTCTACGATCACTACGGCATCGACCCGTACGGCATCGCCCGCGCCGCGGTCGCCAATGTCATGCATCGCGGCGTCGCCCAGGGCGGCTCGACGCTGACCCAGCAGCTCGCCAAGAACCTGTTCCTGACGCAGGAACGCACGCTGACCCGAAAGCTGCAGGAGGCGATGCTGGCGATCTGGCTGGAGCGCAAATTTTCCAAGGCGCAGATCCTAGAGCTCTATCTCAATCGCGTCTATTTCGGTGCCGGCGCCTATGGCATCGAGCAGGCCGCGCAGCGCTATTTCGGCAAACCCGCCCGGCAGCTCACCATCGGTGAGGCCGCCCTGCTCGCCGGTCTCGTCAAATCGCCGTCGCGGCTGGCGCCAACGCGAGACTACAATGCCGCCGAGCGCCGCGCCCGCATCGTGCTGGCGGCGATGACTGAGTTGGGCTTCATCACCCCGGCGAACGAAAAGCTGGCCATCGCCAAGCCGCCGCGCATCGTGGCGCAGGTCAACGGCGCATCGAGCAACTACGTCGCCGACTGGATCATGGATGCGGTCAACGACACGCTCGGCCATATCGAGGAAGATATCGTCGTCCAGACGACTATCGATTCGACGCTGCAGACGAGCGCTGAGAAGGCGCTGGCCGACGAATTCGCCAAGGCGGCCAAAGGCGGCGCAACACAAGCGGCATTGGTGTCCATGACGCCGAATGGCGCGGTGCGCGCGCTGATCGGCGGCCGCAACTACGCCGACAGCCAGTTCAACCGCGCTGTTGCCGCCAAGCGGCAGCCGGGCTCCGCCTTCAAGCCTTTCGTTTATCTGACTGCGCTCGAGCGCGGACTGACGCCGGACACGGTGCGCGTCGACGGCCCGATCAAGATCAAAGGCTGGGCGCCGGAGAACTACAGCCATGAGTATTTCGGGCCGGTGACGCTGACCCGCGCGCTGGCGCTGTCCCTCAATACCGTGTCCGTGCGCCTCACCATGGAAGTGACGCCGATGGCGGTGATCCGCACGGCGCATCGGCTCGGTATTGCCTCGAAACTCGAGCCGAACGCCTCGATCTCGCTCGGCACCTCGGAAGTATCGCCGCTCGAACTCACCGGCGCCTATGCCGTGTTCGCCAATGGCGGCAATGCCGTGATGCCTTACGTCATCGAGCGCATCAGCACCGCCGAGGGCAAGGTGCTCTATTTCCGCAACCGGCAGGCGCTCGGCCGCATTGTCGATCCCGGCACCATCGGCATGATGAACCAGATGATGCAGGAGACGCTGACCGTCGGCACCGCGCACAAGGCCGACCTCGCCGGCTGGCCGGCCGCCGGCAAGACCGGCACTTCACAGGATTTCCGCGACGCCTGGTTCATCGGCTACACCGCGCAGCTCGTCACCAGCGTCTGGCTCGGCAACGACGACAACACGCCGATGAAGAAGGTCACCGGCGGCGGCCTGCCGGTCGAGATCTGGAGCCGCTTCATGCGCGATGCCCATCGCGGCGTACCGGTCGCCGGGCTGCCGAGCGTGCCGTCGCGCGGCTTCTTCGACAATCTGTTCGGCAGCAATCGGCCGGCAGCGCCGCAGCAGCAGCGGCCGGAGCCGCCCGCCTCCGTGCCGATGGCGAGCAATGAACAGCGCCACACCACCGGCGCGAGCCTCGACGGCTGGCTGCTCAACAACCTGTTCGGCAGCCGTCGCTAGAAATCAGATATCGTGGGCCGCCGTGTGGCTCTTGCGGATGCCGCGCGTCGCGATCCAGATGACAAGAGTCGCCAGCCCCATGAATGCCACCGCAGCGGCAAGCGGCATGGCGCCGCGATCAAGCATCAACCCGAGCAGCGAAGCGCAGAGCGCGGCCACGCTCTGTTGAATGAACCCGAACAGGGATGACGCCGCGCCGGCGCGCTCCGGAAACGGCGTCATGGCGCCTGCAATCGACTGCGGCAGCACCATGCCGAGGCCGGCAAGGTAGATCGTCATCGGCAAGACGACGGCGAGCGATGAAACGAAACCTATATAGAGCGAGGCAAAAAACGCGACGCCGCCAATCGACGCCAACACCGCGCCGATGCCGAGCACGGTGTCGATACCGAGACGAACGACGACGCGCGCGCCGATGGTCGAGCCGAGCAGATAGCCGGCCGAGCCGACCGCGAAGACAAAGCCAAACTCGAAGGCCGTCAGCCTGTAGACGTTCTGCAACAGAAATGCGGAACCGGCCAGCCAGGCGAGCAGGCCGGAATAGGTCGCGGTGCAGATCGCCAAATAGGCACGATAGGCGCGATTGCGAAAGATGATGCGATAGGACTGCCAGATCGACACGACGGACACGCGCTCGGTGGCGCGCGCCTTCAGCGTTTCCGGCAGCCACAGATACGTCGCCAATGCCACCGCGGCACAAATCAGGCCCAGCACCGTGAATACGCCGCGCCATCCAAAGGCCACCTGCACCATGCCGCCGAACATCGGCGCCAGCACCGGCGCCAAGGCCATCACCGACGAGATGATCGACATTTCGCGCGCGGCCTGCCTGCCGGAATACAGATCGCGCACCACCGCGCGCGACAGCACCACGCCGCCGGCGCCGCCGAAGGCCTGCAGCAGACGCGCGCCGATCAGCATCTCGATCGACGTCGACATCACGCACAACACGGTCGCGGCCAGGAAGATGCCCATCGACATCAGCAGCACCGGCTTGCGGCCATGCCGGTCCGAGAACGGCCCGTAGGCGATTTGACCGGCGGCGAAGCCGAACAGGAACAGCGAGATCGTGAACTGCACCTCGGATGGCGACGCATGAAGCTGCGCCGCTATCTCCGGCATCGACGGCAGATAGAAATCAGTCGACAGCGGGCCGGTCGCGGCGAGCGCCGCCAGCAGCAGCGTCAGCGCGAAAGTGCCGGGAACGAGCATTAGCTTACCGAAAGGTCCTGAGGCGGGCGTGGCGGAACCTAGCCGCCATTGCCGTAGCGATGCAAATCGGCGCCATTGGCATCGAGCCAGGATTTGGCGCGCCGGAAGTCCGGACAGATGCGCGCGACCTGACGCCAGAAAGCGCGGCTGTGATTCATCTCGACAAGATGCGCGGCCTCGTGCGCGGCGAGGTATTCGAGCACAAACGGCGGGGTCAGGATCAGACGCCACGAGTACGATAGCACGCCGGTTGTCGAGCACGAGCCCCAGCGGCTCGACTGGTCGCGCACCGAGACGCGCTTGAGTGTCACGCCGAGCGCATCCGCTGCACGCCGGCTGGCGATGTCGAGATCGCGCTTTGCTTCCTTCCTGAGAAAATCGTGAGCGCGGCGGGCGACATGCGGCGCTTCGCCGGCGACACACAGCAGCGCTGCCTCACCTTCGGTCTCGATCCACACCGTGCCGCGCGCCTGCGGACGGTGCACGATACGATGCGGCACGCCGCGCAACGGTAGCACCGCGCCATCGACGAAAGGAACAGGCTGCGGCAATCGCGCCATCCGCGTGGCAATCCAGGCGGCATTGCGCTCGGCAAAATCACGGGCCTGCTTGAGGCTGCCGCGCGGCGGCAGCGTCAGTACCACCTCGCGCGTCGCCGACTGCACCCGCAAGGTATAGCGCCGCGCCTGCGCGTTCCGGCGCAGCGTAATCTCGAAGGTCTCCTCGCCGAACGAGATTGCGATGGCCGACGGCTCGCTGACTCGGCGCGGGAACAGGGCGCGGAAGGGAAGCGACATTCAGCTCGAGGTCCGACGGCAGAATCGCCAACACTCAGTCTGCCATAATGCGACCGAAGCCGTCATTGCCAGATGCGTTCTAGCGCCAACCGGAATCCGGTCGGCCTTACTCGGCAGCGTCCAAATTCCGTTTCTTGCCGCCGCCATAACCGCCGTTATGCGACAGCATGAAATCGGCGATGCGCGGCTGGATCTCGGAACGGAAACGGGAGCCGTTGAACACGCCGTAATGGCCGACGCCAGGCTGCACGTAATGGGCCTTGTCCTCCGCCGGAATATTCGGGCAGAGCGCATGCGTGGCTTCGGTCTGGCCGAGGCCGGAAATGTCATCATACTCGCCTTCGACGGTCATCAGGGCGACGCGGCGAATCTTGCCCGGATCGACCGGCAAACCGTGATGGGTCATCTCGCCTTTCGGCAGCGAATGCTTGATGAACACGGTATCGACCGTCTGCAGATAGAATTCGGCCGACAGGTCCATGACGGCGAGATACTCGTCGTAGAACTCGCGGTGCTTCTGCACCGAGTCGCCGTCCCCCTTGACCAGATGGGTGAACAGCGAGCGATGCGCCTCGACATGGCGATCGAGATTCATGCCCATGAATCCAGAGAGTTGCAGAAAGCCTGGATAGACGTCGCGCATGAAGCCGGGATGCGGGAACGGCACCTTGGTGATGACATTGCGCCGGAACCAGTCGATATCCTTGTCTTCCGCGAGCTTGTTGACGGCGGTCGGCCGCACGCGGGTGTCGATCGGCCCGCCCATCAAGGTCATGCTGTGCGGCACGTAAGGGTCGTCTTTGGCCTCCATCACCGAAACCGCGGCAAGCACCGGCACCGCCGGCTGGCAGACGGCGAGCACATGACAATCGCCCTGCATCATGTGCATAATCGAAATGACGTAATCTATATAGTCATTGAGATCGAACTTGCCTTCGGCGAGGGGCACCGATCGCGCGTTACGCCATTCGGTGATGTAGACTTCGTGATTGGGCAGAAATGCCTCGACAGTGCCGCGTAGCAGCGTCGCGTAGTGGCCGGACAGCGGCGCGACGATCAGCACCTTCGGTTGCGGCCGGCGCGGAGCGCGCTCGAAGTTGCGCTCGAAATGCAGGAGCCGGCAGAACGGACGCTCCCAGACGGAGTGGATGTGAACCGGCACGCGCTCGCCGCCGACGATCGTGTCGTCAATGCGCCATTCCGGCTGGCCGTAAATGCGCGTGGTGCGCTCGAAGACTTCGGCCGCGGCGGCCATCGACTTGCCGTAAGTCGTGTGCGCCAGCGGATTGCCGGGATTGCGGAAAAACAGCCGGGTCGCATCGGCCATACGGCGCGACGGATCGAGCGCGGCATGACCCATTTCATAGAGCCAATAAAGCGGCGCCGCGAGAAGCCCGCCGCTTGTAGACGGCATCGCCGCTGCTCCGTCGAATTCACCAATGGGCATCAGCTCGTTTTCCAGTTCGTTTTCCAATACGGCACACTGTCGGTTTTGACCCACAGCGTCAATATAACGCACAAGTCTTCGATTCGGGTTTACGCCGAAAATATGTCAGTAGTTACAATATCTTAATACTACTCGCCGGTCTGCATGAGCGACCCGTTGATACGCGCGCTCTCCAGCAGCCGGACGAAGGCGTAAGCGGCGGCGGCAAACAACGCCACGTTGAAAATGAACGCCTCCACCATCAGATCGGCACGAAACACCTGGTCGATGAGCAGTGCCCGCATTCCCTCAAAGACATAAGTCGGCGGCAGACTCCAGGCCACATATTGCAGCCAGTCGGGCAGCACCGATACCGGGTAATAAACGCAGGTCAGCGGCAGGAACAGGAACATGATCGTCCAGGCCATGCTTTCCGCGCCCATGCCGTTCCGCAGCAGCAAGCCGGCGACGAAGATTCCGATCGCCCAGCTCGTCAGTATGAGATTGACTAAGAACGCGGCGAGCGCGAGCCCAAGGCCCCACAGATTAAAGCCGAAGAAGGCTATCGCCATGAACGTCACCGGGATCATGCCGATCGACAGGCGGATGATGCTCATGATCATCAGCGCAGCGACGAACTCGGTCGAGCGCAATGGCGACATCATCAGGTTGCCGAGGTTGCGCGCCCACATTTCCTCGAGAAACGAAATCGAGAAGCCGAGCTGGCCGCGGAACAGAATATCCCACAGCAACACCGCACCGATGAAGGTGCCGGCCGCGCCGGCGGCGAAGCCGACATTCTTTGATACGTAGAGCTGCAGGAAGCCCCACATCAGCATCTGCACCGCCGGCCAGTAGACGAGATCGAGCAGCCGCGGCCATGATGAGATCAGCAGATACCAATAGCGCCGCACCATCGCCGCGACGCGCTGGGGGGAGAAGGAGGCGGTGGCCATCGTACTCATGATGTGACCGTCTCCCGCTTTTCGCCGCGGCCACGGGCCACATCGAGAAACACTTCTTCCAAGTTCTCACGGCCGTAGCGCGCGAGCAGCTTCTCAGGCGTGTCGTCGTCCTCGATGTGACCGCGCTTCATGATGATGACGCGATCGCACAGGCGCTCGACCTCGTTCATGTTGTGCGAGGCGAGCAGGATGGTGGCGCCGGTCTCGGCGCGATAGCGCTCGAGATGGCCGCGCACCCAATCCGCCGTGTCGGGATCGAGCGAGGCCGTCGGCTCGTCGAGCAGCAGCACGTCCGGCCGGTTGAGCAGCGACTTGGCGAGCGACACGCGCGTCTTCTGTCCCGCCGACAACTTGCCGGTCGGACGATCGAGGAATTCGGTGAGATCGAGGTCGGAGGCAAGCGTCGCGATGCGCGCCTTCATGTCCGGCACGCCGTAGAGTTGGGCGAATACGGTGAGATTCTGCCGCACCGTGAGCCGCATCGGCATGTCGACATACGGGCTCTCGAAGTTCATGCGGTGCAGGACGCGGTAGCGCTCCGCCGGCATGGCGGCGCCAAGCACCCGGACGGAGCCCGAGGTGGGTTTGACAAGCCCCATGATGGTGGCAATCGTCGTGGTCTTGCCGGCGCCGTTGCCGCCGAGCAGACCCGTCACCGAGCCGGGAGCGATATGGAACGAGATGCCGTCCACCGCCGTGGCGCTCTTGTAGCGCTTGACCAGATTGTCGACGGCGATCGCCGCCGGTGAGGTGGCATCCATGAAGAAGTCCCGGCCGTTGACGCCAGATGTGACCTTCCGCCGCCCCGGACGCAAGGGGATTGACGCACCGCCTTTTCGTCCCGTTTTGGTCTAAAGTCACCGCCATGCCGCCCGCCCTCGAACTCGCCCAGCACCATCCGCGCCGCAATGTCCGTCTCGACACGTTGGTGCGGCTGCGCTGGCTTGCCGTCATCGGCCAGTCCACCGCCGTGCTGGTCGTGTATTTCGGTCTGGAATTCCCGCTACCGCTGTGGACCTGTCTTGCCGCCATAGCATTGTCGGCCTGGCTCAACATCGCGCTGCGCCTGCGCTTTCACCTGACGCAACGCCTCGAGCCGGACCGCGCCGCCTGGCTGCTCGCTTTCGACGTCGCCGAACTCGCGGTGCTGCTCTATCTCACCGGCGGCCTGCAGAACCCGTTCGCCTTCCTGTTCCTCGGACCGGTGCTGCTGTCGGCGACCGCGCTGCCGCCGCGCTTCACCGTCCTGCTCGGCATCTTCGCCATCGCCTGCGCGACGCTGCTGGTTTTCGTGCACTATCCGCTGCCGTGGGACGATGCCGATCCGTTGCGGTTACCGCCGATCTACATGGCTGGCGTCTGGCTCTCGATCCTGCTCGCCATCGGCTTCATCGGTGTCTATGCGTGGCAGCTCACAGAGGAATCGCGCCAGCTTGCCGATGCGCTGTCCGCCACCGAACTGGTAATGCAGCGCGAACAGCATCTGTCACAACTCGACGGACTTGCCGCCGCCGCCGCGCACGAACTCGGCACGCCGCTCTCCACTATCTCAGTCATCGCCAAGGAACTGGAAAACGCTATTCCCGCCGACGCACCGCACGGCGACGACGTGCGGCTGCTGCGGTCGCAAGCGACTCGCTGCCGCGAGATCCTGTCGAAGATCACCGAATTGTCGTCGACCGGCGCGCCGTTCGATCGCATGCCGGTGACCTCGCTGATTGAGGAGGTCGTCGCGCCGCATCGCGACTTCGACGTTAAAATCGCCGTTAGCGCGCCGTCGGAACGCGAATCCGAACCGACGGGCGCCCGCAACCCGGCCATCGTCTACGGGCTCGGCAACCTCCTGGAGAACGCCGTCGATTTCGCCCGCGAGCGCGTCGATGTGGTAACCGAATGGGACGACGCCACGCTGGAGATCACCATCACCGACGACGGGCCGGGCTTCGCACCCGACGTGCTGGCGCGCATTGGAGAACCCTATGTGACCACGCGTCGCAGGAAGCCGGACGGCAAGGACGACCAGCCGGTCGGATTGGGCCTCGGCTTTTTCATCGCCAAGACGCTGCTGGAACGCTCCGGCGCCGCTATTACCTTCGCCAACCAATTGGCGCCGAAACACGGCGCCATCGTCAAATTGCGCTGGAACAGGGCCGATTTCGAGCGCACGGCGGGCCTCGCCGCGACTTGATTTCGCCATACAATCACTATTTGTTACGAGTAACCAATAGCCGTGATGGAGGGATCTGACCGCATGGACGTCGCCGCCGCCGAAACGATTGAAGCACCGCTGCCGCTCGACAACATTGCCGACCGCTCGGTTCTGATCGTCGAAGACGACAAGTCGTTCCTGCAGCGCCTGGCCAAGGCGCTGGAACAGCGCGGCTTCGAGGTAACGACCGCCGAATCCGTGTCGGAGGGTCTGATGCAGGTCGAACGATCGTCGCCGGCCTTCGCCGTAGTCGATATGCGCCTCGGCGACGGCAACGGCCTCGACGTCATCTCGGCGCTGAAGAAGCAGCGGCCCGAAGCGCGCGGCATCATTCTCACCGCCTACGGCAACATCGCCACCGCGGTGACCGCTGTAAAGCTCGGCGCGGTCGACTACCTCGCCAAGCCGGTCGATGCCGACGACGTGCTCGCGGCGCTGCTCGCGCAAGAAAGCCCAAAGATCGAGCCTCCGGAAAATCCGATGTCGGCCGACCGCGTGCGCTGGGAACACATCCAGCGCATCTACGAACTGTGCGGCCGCAACGTCTCGGAAACCGCGCGCCGGCTCAACATGCATCGCCGCACCCTGCAGCGCATTCTGGCGAAACGGGCGCCGCGGTAATTCTCTGTCATTCCGGGGCGCGCTGAAAGCGCGAACCCGGAATCCAGAAGCAAACTCCAGAACGCCGGTCTGGATTCCGGGTTCGTCGCTGCGCGACGCTCCGGAATGACCAATTACACAAACTCCCCATACGGCCCGTTCGGGTCGATGAGCGATTGCAGCCGCGAGGCGGCGGCGCGCGCAATCAACAGCAGCATCGACTTGCGCGTCGCGGCGGCGAGCTTGTGCTCGGGCGCCTCGCAGTAGAAGGCCGCACCGAAGGCGTCCGCCACGATCAGGCCGGTGTCCGGCGGGAATATCTCGCACGGCACGTCCTGCGACGTGGCGAAGAACAGCCGGTCGCAATGCGCGCGATAATCCTGCCACTTCTGATCGGCGCGGAAGTCGGCGATCGATGACTTGATCTCGACGATCCAGACCTCGCCGCTGGCGCTGACCGCCGTCAGATCGGCCCGGCGGCCCGACGGCAGCGGCAGTTCGCTGACGACGCAGTAGCCGTGCGCGTGCAGCAGCCGCGCCGTGCCGCGCGCCACCGCGAGCGCGGTTTCCGACTGCCGGCCGTCGATCGGAAGGGCCACAGGCTTGATGAGGGCTGACATGGGCGGACTTTAGCCCATCGGCGCCATGCCCGCACGTGCCTTGAACGGCATCATTTGATACGCCAGTGTCCGCACGGAACCTGGAGAGAACCGAAATGGCCGTCGATTACGAGACCGAATACGACAACCGCGCCCGTGTGCCGGAACACCCGCAAATCTTCGCGCGCTGGGATGCCGAGGCCAAGGCCTACCGCGACGCCTGCCAGGGCGCGCAGATCGGCCTCCAATACGGCCCCTCCCCGCGCCAGACCATCGACCTGTTCCCGGGCAAGGATGCCGGCGCCGATGCCCCGCTCGCCATGTTCATCCATGGCGGCTGGTGGCGTGCGCTGTCGCCGGTGTCGTTCAGTCAGATGGCGAAAGGCCCGAACGCCCATGGCGTCACCGTCGCGGTGGTCGGCTACGACCTGACGCCGGCGGTGACCATTCCGCAGATCATCGAGCAGCTGCGCGCCGCTTCGCTTTATCTGTGGCGGCTGAAGAAGCAGCGCTTCGTAGCCTACGGCCATTCGGCCGGCGGGCATCTGGCCGCCTGCATGGTGGCGACCGACTGGAAGACGCTGGAGCCATCGGCGCCGTCCGATCTGGTGCCGGCGGGTTACGGAATTTCCGGCGTCTATGACGCAACCGTGGTGCCGAAGATTTCCGCCAATGCCGACATCCGGCTCGACGACAAGACCGCGCGCGAGGTGTCGCCGCTTTACTGGCGCGTGCCGGCGGGGCGCGTGTTCGACGCGGCAGTGGGCGGCATCGAGTCGGCGGAGTTTTTGCGCCAGAGCAAGGATATCGCCGAAGCCTGGCGGCAGGACAACGTCACCACGCGTTACGAAGAGATCGCCGGCGCCAACCACTTCACCGCCATCGATCCGTTCGCCGATCCGGACAGCACGATGACGAAGCGTATCGTCGAACTGGCGCGGCAGGCCGCGGCGGCCAGCCTGTAGCGCATTGCTTCCCCTCCCCGCATAGCGCGCCAAACGGCGAGCGTTCGTTCGCCTATGCGGGGAGAGGGAAAGAGACGTCTCAGAAAAACGCCTGAATGCCGGTCTGCGCGCGGCCGAGGATCAGCGCGTGGATGTCGTGCGTGCCCTCGTAGGTGTTGACCGTCTCGAGGTTGGCGACGTGACGCATCACGTGATACTCGCTCGAGATGCCGTTGCCGCCGTGCATGTCGCGGGCAACGCGCGCGACATCGAGCGCCTTGCCGCAGTTGTTGCGCTTCATCAGCGAGATCGACGGCGGGGCGGCGCGGCCCTGCTCGATCATGCGACCGAGGCGCAGACAGCCTGACAGGCCGAGCGCGATTTCGGTCTGCATGTCGGCGAGCTTTTTCTGCACCAGCTGGTTGGCGGCGAGCGGCCGGTTGAACTGCTTGCGGTCGAGGGTGTACTGGCGCGCGGCGTGCCAGCAGAACTCGGCGGCGCCCATGACGCCCCAGGCGATACCATAGCGCGCATTGTTGAGACAGCCGAACGGACCCGACAGGCCCTGCGCGTTCGGCAGCAGGTTCTCTTCCGGCACCACGCAATCGGCGAGCACGATCTCGCCGGTGGTCGAGGCGCGCAATGACAGCTTGCCCTGGATCTTCGGCGTCGAGAAACCCTTCATGCCGCGCTCGACAATGAAGCCGCGGATGACGCCGTCGAGCTTGGCCCACACCACCGCGATGTCGGCGAAAGGCGAGTTGGAAATCCAGGTCTTGGCGCCGTTGAGCTTGTAGCCGCCCGAAACCTTCTCGGCGCGGGTCACCATCGAGCCCGGATCGGAGCCGTGGTCCGGCTCGGTGAGGCCGAAGCAGCCGACGAACTCGCCCGAGGCGAGCTTGGGCAGATACTTGCGGCGCTGTTCCTCCGAGCCATAGGCATAGATCGGATACATCACCAGCGAGGACTGCACGGACATGGTCGAGCGGTAGCCCGAGTCAACGCGCTCGATCTCGCGGGCGATCAGGCCGTAGGCGACATAGCCGAGACCGGCGCCGCCGTATTCTTCCGGGATGGTCGGGCCGAGCAGGCCGAGCTTGCCCATTTCCTTCAGATTGTTCGGGTCGTGCGTCTCGTTGAGATAGGCCTCGGTGACGCGCGGCATCAGGTAGTCCGCGGCAAAGCCCTTCGCGGTATCGCGCACCATGCGCTCTTCTTCCGTCAGCTCGAACTCGATGCCGAGCGGATCCTCCCACTGGAAGTCACGGTCCTTCAGGATCGAGGGCTTGTAGGGGCGCTTCTCGGCAGCTTGCGACATGGAAACTCCTCTTCGGGACACGACCCGGGAACAATCTTCGCCGCCGTCATTATAGGCCCGAACGGCGGCGGGCAAGAGAGCCGCGCGCATGGGGAACCGGGCCCGACATGCGCTATCGCCCCTGTTTTTTGAAGGCCCGGGGCGGCCTGCCTTTCTTTCCTTACCCTCGGACACGCCGAGGGGATGGAGCGCCGCGAGGCGCCCTTTGATGTTCGCACCTTTGGGGTGCGCTGTGCCCTCGATCGGAGGACACATGCGCCCCGCGGCGCTCCATCGCGGCGATTTCTGTTCGCGGGGCCGTGCTTCCGGCGGCCGGTCAACGATCGCGCTTCCTTGTAGAGGCAACGACCTCCGGCGGGCTTTCGCCCGCCTTCACCGAACCCCCGTCCAGCCACTGAAGGCAGAGCCCCGTAGTGGGCCCGGACGGCTACCCGCGACCTCCCGAGTCCGTGCTTGCGAGGCACGACCGCGGGCGCCGCATCTTGCTCCCACTGAAACGACGCCTCATGACAGCGCCCCCGGCCGGAGCAGGACGAGCCGATATATAATCCTAACTAGGAATTATGTCAAGCGCCGCCTATGCGGGCCGCAGCTTTTGGCCCGGGTGAAGCGAAGCGCAACCCGGAAGTATTCGGAGGTCGCACCCGGATTTCGCTGCGCTCATCCGGGCTACGAGTTCGGCAGGTCAGCAAACAGCCGAAAAACAAAAACCCCGCCGGGAAACCCGACGGGGTTTTGCATGCCCAAAGGCAGCGATCGCTTAGATCGCTTCCTTAAGGTCCTTGGCGGCGCGGAAGGCGACCTTCTTGGACGCCTTGATCTTGATCGCTTCGCCGGTCGCCGGGTTGCGGCCCATGCGGGCGGCGCGCTTGCGAACCTGCAGAATGCCGAGACCGGCGATCTTGACCCGCTCACCCTTCTTCAGGTGCTTGGTGATCATCGCGACCAGCTCGTCGAGCATCTCGACGCCCTGCTTCTTGGTGAGCTCGTGCTGCTCGGCCAGAGCGTAGGCGAGTTGTTTCAGGGTAACCGGCTTGGCAGCCTTCGGCTTCGCCGAGGCCGCGGGTTTCGTAGCCATAGATAAGCTCCTTAAAGCGCAAAATGCGCTGTTCGAAGCACTATGAGATTCGTCGATTTTCGCAAGCGAATGGGGCATTCGACGGCCGGATAATCACAGGAAGCTGCATTTTAGGCCCTTGGATAGGGCATTTTCGACACAGCTGTGGCCTTCAGGCCCGATGCCGCAAGGCTTTTTGACGGTCGGCCGGCCGCGAAAAAGCCGTCATCGGCCGGCCCCGAAGCCGTCTCCGCTAGCGGAAGAAGATGAAGGTGAGCAGCACGAACAACGGCAGCAGGATCGCTCCCGACCACGCCATGTAGCCGAAGAAGCTCGGCATGCGGATGCCGCGCTCCTCGCAGATCGACTTGACCATGAAGTTCGGCGCGTTGCCGATATAGGTGTTGGCGCCCATGAACACCGCGCCGGCCGAGATCGCCAGCAGGGTGTGGAACAGCGGCCCCATCAATGCCTGGGCATCACCGCCGGCGAGATTGAAGAACACCAGATAGGTCGGCGCATTGTCGAGGAAGCTCGACAGCGCCCCGGTCAACCAGAAATAGGCGGCATTGATCGGCCGTCCGTCCGGACCGGTGACGAAGGCCAAAAGCGAGGCCAGCGCGCCGTCGTGGCCGGCACGGAGAATCGCCAGCGCCGGAATGATGGTAATGAAGATGCCGGCAAACAGCAGCGCGACCTCCTGGATCGGCGCCCAGGTGAAGGCGTTCTCGATGCGGATGTTCCGCCGCGTCGTACGCAACGACATGTAGGCGATCACGAGCAGGATGACGTCGCGCACCACGCCTTCCAGCGGCATGGCATTGCCGAAACCGACCGGCACCGCAATGCCCGGCTTCCAGATGCCGCTGAACAGCACGGCGCCGACAATGCCGGCGAGATAGACGATGTTGTGCAGCCCCTCGATCCTGACCTCGCGCTCCTTGGGATGTGCCGGCCGCCGGTGGCGTTCCTGATGCCAGAAATAGCTGTCGATGGCGAAGAACAGCGCCAGCAGGATCAGGGCTGACACGGCCATGGGCGGGAACATGGCTTCGACGGTCCAGAGGAAGTCGACGCCCTTGAGGAAGCCGAGGAACAGCGGCGGATCGCCAAGCGGGGTCAGCGAGCCGCCAATGTTGGCGACAAGAAAAATAAAGAACACGAAGACATGGACGTTCCGGCGCCGGTCCTTGTTGGCCACAATCAGTGGACGGATCAGCAGCATCGACGCACCGGTCGTTCCGACCATGCTGGCCAGGATCGTGCCGATCGCGAGAATGGACGTGTTGGTCGCGGGATTGCCGGCAAGGTTGCCGGCCACGCGAATGCCGCCCGCGACCACGAACAGCGAAAGCAGAAGAATGATGAACGGTAGATATTCGAGCGCGGCGGTATGCACCAGCTCCGTGGCCGTGGTCGTGAAGCCGTACAGCGCCGCACTGGGGACGAGGAACATGGCCGCCCAGAAGGCGGACACCTTGCCAAAATGATGTTCCCAGAAATGCTGGGCAAGCAGCGGAAACAGCGCGATCGACAACAGCATGCCGGCAAACGGCAGCGTCCAGATAAGGCCGAGATGGGCGCCGTCGAGGTGCGCGCCCTCGGCGGCCAGCGCAGGGCCGGACAACGCCGCGGTCACCAGTGCGGCACAGACGATCCGTTTCATGCATCCCCCCGAAGCATGTCGCGCCTCAACGGAGATGCGGACGTCAGGGCCCGCGCCCACTTGCCGGCGGCGTTACTAAAACCGCGCCATTTGTGCTCATCTTGGCGGGGGATGCAAGGAGGACCTGTCATACCGGGACACGCCGATAAGCGCGTTTACGCGCGTCTTCGACGCGCTATGGGCGTGGACCCGGAGTCCAGACACGCCCTCATGCACCGCTGGATTCCGGGTTCGCGCTTTCACCGCGCCCCGGAATGACGGGCTTGCTCGACCGCCTTATTCGATTGCCTTGGCCCGGCGGCGGCCTTGCTCGAGCAACTGCAAATTGCTCAGCACATAGGTGTTGCCCGGATCGCGGCGCCTCGCCTCTTCGAGCTTCTTGAAGGCGCGCGCGTAGTCGCCGCGCAACATATAGGAGTAGCCCTGATTGTTGAGAATCTGAATCTTGGGGCCGGCGAGCCCGATTGCCTGCGCATAGGCCCGGTCGGCGAGATCGAAGCGCTTGAGGTGATCGTAAGACGCGGCGAGGTCGAGCCATGCCTCGGCATCGTTCGGATGTTGTTCGACGGCGCGACGGAAATGCTTTTCGGCCATGCCGTAGTTAGCGGCGCGGAAATAGGCCTTGCCAATCGACAGATCGTCGGCCGGATTGGCGCCAAGCAAATTGCCCTGCGGCGTCGGTTCGCCGAACGGCGCTTCGTGGGGCGCCGCTGCGGCGAAGGCATCGGCGCCGGCTTTGTCGCCGGCATCGGCGAACGAGTCGCCGACCGTTTTACAGCCCGCGAGCAACAAGCCCACGCACGCCACCAGCACAAGCCGGCCGAAAACCTGACGCATACAACCCCCGGACAGTCTTAATCGATGCCGACAAGACTAGTTGACGCGAGTTAATGCTCCTGCCGGGCAGTGGTACAAAATTGCAGACGATTTTGCGCATTATTTGCGGTTTAGAAGTAACCCCCGGATGACAGTCGCACGATGACCGGTAACAGGATGACGACGAACAGCACCGGGAAGATGCAGACCATCATCGGCACCGACAATTTGGCCGGCAGCGCATAGGCCTTCTCCTCCGCCCGGGCCATGCGCTTGTGCCGCATGTCGTCGGAGTAAACACGCAGTGCGTCGGTGATCGAGGAACCGAGATCGATCGACTGGTTGATCAGGGTGGCGAAGGCGCGCGCTTCGTCCAGCGCCAGCCGGTCGGCGAAGCGCTCCAGCGCGTCCTTGAGATTGCGGCCGGCGCGGATTTCCAGATTGGTCATATGGATGTTGACGCTGAGCGAGGGATAGCTTTCGCCCATCTCGCGGGAGACACGCTCCAGCGCCGCCTCCATCGACAGCCCGGCATTGGAGCAAACCACCAGCAGGTCGAGAAAATCGGGAAAGCCCGCGCGGTGTTCCTCGGTGCGCGACGCTATGCGCTTGTCGATATAGACGCTGGGGCCGACATAGCCGGCGACGCCGCCGACTATCACGGTCAGCCATTTCATCGTGCTCTCCAGCGGCCAGACGAGAGGCAGCAGGAAGAACGCCGCCGCCGCGAGCAGAACGGCGAGCACGGCGCGGCCCGCGAAGAACAGCGCGACGCCGCGCGGGTCGTAGATGCCGGCCTGGATGAGGCGGCGGCGCAGCACGCGCATCGCGTCCTCATCGGCGGCATAGTGCTTGTTGGTGTAGTCGATGATGCGGCTCATCGCCTTGGCGCTGGAATGGCGCAAGGCGCGGCGCGGATTGCGCGGCGCATCGATGATGCGGGCATGGCGGCGC
This sequence comes from Pseudomonadota bacterium, assembly GCA_023432845.1. Classification (GTDB taxonomy): domain Bacteria; phylum Pseudomonadota; class Alphaproteobacteria; order Rhizobiales; family Xanthobacteraceae; genus Pseudolabrys. The sequence goes on along the minus strand of JAEZEY010000437.1, from coordinate 2,069 downwards.
TTGAGCGACACGCGCGAGCGCATCACCGCCATCACCGCGAAGGCCAAAGTGCCGGCGGCGAGGAACACCAGCAGCGTCAGCAACAGGCTCTGACTGTCGCGAAAGGTGCGGCCCAGCATGTCGGCAAGGAAGGCCATGCGTCAGATCCTGAAATTGACCATGCGGAACATGATGACATTGCCGACGCCCATCCACATTCCGGCGGAGATCAGGCCGATCTTGGTCATCGGCTCGTGCCAGACGCTGGCATAGAAGTCCGGCACCATGAACTGGATGACGAAGAACATCATGATCGGTAGCGACGACAGGATCATCGCCGAGGCGCGGCCTTCGGCGGCCAGCGCCTTGACCTTGCGCCGCATCTTGAAGCGCTGGCGGATGACGCCCGACAGGTTTTCCAGGATTTCGCCGAGATTGCCGCCGGTCGAGGTCTGGATCGCCACCGCGGTTACAAACAGCGGCAGATCGTCGGTGCCGACGCGGAAATAGAGATTGCGCATCGCCGTTTCGAGATCGGCGCCGTAGGTGATTTCATCGCCGACGATGCCGAATTCGGAGCCGATCGGATCGGGCATTTCGCGCGCCACCATGGAGATGGCCACCGGCACCGGATGGCCGGCGCGCAGCGAGCGCACGATCATGTCGAGGCCGTCGGCGAATTGCGCGCCGAACATTTTCTGACGGCGCGCGCGCAGGAATTTCAGCACCAGGATCGGCAGCACCACGGCGGCGAACGAGGCGGCGAGCGCGGCATGGCCGATGTTCTGCTCGAGAACGAGCACGGCGGCGAAGGCGCCGATGGCGCCAAGACCGATAAACAAAATGAGACGGCTGAAGCCGATACTCAGCCCGGATTGCAGCAGCAGCCGGTTGAGGTCGAAGAAGCTGAAGCGATAGTCGCCGGCGGCGGTGAGGCCGCGCTCGCGGCGCAGCTGCACCAGCACGCTCTCGCGGTCGGCATTGGCTTCGACGACCTTGAGACGGCGGTTGATGTTCTTGCGATACGAACCGGCATTGTAGACGACGAGATAGACGCCTTCGGCGAGCATCGCGGCCGACAGGCCGATCATGATGTAGAAGAGATGGACGGGGTTGAGGTCGAACATCTAAAGCGGCTTCGACGGGTCGAAATACGCGCCGGGCAGCGTGACCCCGTGCGTCGCCAGCTCGGCAAGAAAGCGCGGGCGCACGCCGGTGGCCTGGAAGTGACCTTCAACCATGCCATCGGCCTGCGTGCCGGTGCGCACGAACTTGAAGATCTCCTGCATCTGGATGATGTCGCCTTCGAGCCCGGTGATCTCGGCGATCGAGGTGACCTTGCGCTTGCCGTCGGACTGGCGCGACAGCTGCACGACCATCTGCACCGCATTGGCGATCTGGCCGCGGATCGAGGCCACCGTCATCGGCAGGCCGGCCATGCCGATCATCTGCTCAAGGCGGGTGATGGCGTCGCGCGGCGTGTTGGCGTGGATGGTGGCCATCGAGCCTTCGTGGCCGGTGTTCATGGCCTGCAGCATGTCGAAGGCCTCCTCGCCGCGGCACTCGCCGAGGATGATGCGGTCGGGGCGCATACGCAGCGCGTTCTTGACGAGGTCGCGCTGGCGGATTTCGCCCTTGCCTTCGACGTTGGGCGGGCGCGTCTCCATGCGGCCGACATGCGGCTGCTGCAGCTGCAGTTCGGCGGCGTCCTCGATGGTCAGCAGACGCTCCTTCTCCGAGATGAAGGCGGAGAGTGCGTTGAGCATCGTGGTCTTGCCGGAGCCGGTGCCGCCGGAAATGATGGTGGTGATGCGCGACTTCACCGCGGCCGCCAGCAACTCCGCCATCTGCGGCCGGATGGCGCCGATCTCGATCAGCTTGTTCAGGCTGAACGGCTTCTTGGAGAATTTACGGATCGAGACCAGCGGCCCGTCGACCGCGATCGGACGCACGGCGACGTTGACGCGGCTGCCGTCAAGCAGACGGGCGTCGCACATGGGATGCGATTCATCGACGCGGCGGCCGACAGCAGACACGATCTTGTTGACGATGCGGATCAGATGCTGCTCGTCCTTGAAGCGCACCTGCGT
>JAEZEY010000427.1 GCA_023432845.1 Pseudomonadota bacterium | reverse complement strand
CCCCCGCGGCCCCCCCCCCCCCCCCCAACCCGGAATCCAGCAATTGACTCAGCCGTACCGGCTGGATTCCGGGTCCGCGCGTTTCACGCGCGTCCCGGAATGACGCGGCTGAGCCACGCGCAACTTCCAACCGATTCTTAACGATCCCTTGCTATGGGCGGAGCATGGCCCCGCCGCCCTCCTCCGGTTCCGAAGCCGCCGCGTTGCCGCCGCCAGGCGGCGCGATCGCCCGCGTGCGCGCCATGCTCGCCGACAAGAGCGATTCCCGGCTGGCCCAGCTCATGGCCGGCAAGGTGTTCCTGGTCCGCGTCGCCAATGCCCTGCTGATGCTGCTCAGCCAGGTGCTGCTGGCGCGCTGGATGGGCACACACGAATTCGGCATCTTCATTTATGTCTGGACCTGGGTGCTGATGATCGGCGCGCTGTCCGACATGGGCCTGTCGTCCGCGGCCAAGCGCTTCATCCCGGAATACACCGAGTACAAGGCCTTCGAAAAACTGCGCGGCTTCATCAACGGAAGTTGCTGGCTGTCCTTCGCCATCGCCACTGTCATCGCCGCACTGGGTGCGCTCGGCGTCTGGCTGCTCGGGCCGTGGCTCGATCACTACCTGATCATTCCGCTCTATCTCGCCTGCGTCATGATCCCGGTCTATGGCCTGGTGCAGGTCGCCTCCGGCATCGCCCAGGCCTATGACTGGCCGGGCCTCGCCTACTGGCCGTTCTACATCATCCGCACCTCGCTGGTGATCGTACTGATGGGCATCGCCTGGATCGCCGGCCTGCCGACCGACGCGAACACCGCGCTCTACATCTCCATCATCTCGATCTACGGCATCACAATCGGCCAGCTCGTGGTGTTGAACCGCCGGCTCAAGACCAAGGTCGCGCCCGGTCCCAAGCAGTACGAAGTGAAAGTCTGGCTCGGCACCGCGCTGCCGATCTTCGTCGTCGAGGGCTTCTACCTGCTGCTGACTTACGTCGACATCCTGGCGCTGCAGCACTTCGGCACGCCGGACGACGTCGCGACGTACTATGCCGGTGCGCGCCTGCTCTCCATCGTCGCCTTCGTCTACTTCGCCATCTCCGGCGCGGTGACGCATCGCTTCACCGAGTATCACGTCGCCGGGGACAAGGAGCGGCTGGCATCATTCTTCGCCGAGACCATTCGCTGGACCTTCTGGCCGTCGCTGGCGATGTGCGTCGGCATTCTCGTCTTGGGCAAGCCGCTGCTCTTTCTATTTGGCCGCGAGTACGAAGCGGCCTATCCGGTGATGTTCATCCTCGCCATCGGCCTGATGGCGCGCGCCGCGGTCGGCCCGGCCGAACGTCTGCTCAGCATGCTCGGCGAGCGCAAACCCTGCGCGCTGATCTACGCCGCAGCCTTCGTCGTCAATCTGGTGCTGTGCATCGTACTGATCCCGCGCTTCGGCATCGAGGGCGCCGGCGCCTCGACCTCGGCGGCGCTGATCTTCGAATCGATCATGCTGTTCATCGTGGCGCGGCGACGGCTCGGCCTGCACGTCCTGATGTGGGGCGGCAAGAAGTAATCAGCCGCGCTCGCGCAGCATCCGCCGGATCACCTTGCCTGTCGTCGTCATCGGCATGTCGTCGATGAACGCCACCTCGCGCGGATATTCGTGGCCGGCCAGCCGCGTCTTCACGTAGGTCTGGATCTCGGCGGCGAGCGCGTCCGACGGCGTATGGCCCGGCTTGAGCACGATGAAGGCCTTGACGATCTCGGTGCGGATCGGATCGGGCTTGCCGATCGCGGCCGCCAAAGCCACGGCCGGATGCGAAACCAGGCAGTCCTCGATCTCGCCGGGACCGATGCGGAACCCCGCGGAGGTGATGACGTCATCGTCGCGGCCGACGAAGGTGACGTAGCCATCCTCGTCCATCACCCCCTGATCCCCGGTGGTCATCCAGTCGCCGACGAACTTGTCGCGCGTCGCCTGCTCGCGGCCCCAGTATTCGATGAACATCACCGGATCGGGCCGCCTGACCGCGATCTGGCCGACCTCGCCGGCTTTCAGCACCGCACCGTCCGCTCCGATCACCGCGACCGTATGGCCCGGCACCGCCTTGCCGATGGCGCCGACCTTCAGCGCGCCGAGTTGTGCGCAGGAGCCGAGCACCAGATTGCACTCGGTCTGGCCGTAGAATTCGTTGATGGTGACGCCGAACACCTCGCGCCCCCATTCCAGCGCCTCGACCCCGAGCGATTCGCCGCCCGAGCCGATGGCGCGAACCTTGAGTTCATGACCGAAGGTCATGTTTCGGGCCGCGCGCATCATGCGCAGCGCCGTCGGCGGAATGAAGGCCAGGCGCACACCGGTCTTCGCCATCAGCGCGAAGGCCTCGTCCGGATCGAACTTGTCGAGCTTTCGCGCTACCACCGGCACGCCGTGATGCAGGCTCGGCAGCAACACGTCGAGCAGACCGCCGGCCCAGGCCCAGTCGGCCGGGGTCCAGAACAGGTCGCCTTTTTGCCCGAACGGATAGTACGGCAGTTCGGCGCCGGGCAGATGACCGAGCACGACGCGATGGCCGTGCAGCGCGCCCTTCGGCTGGCCGGTGGTGCCCGAGGTATACATGATCAGCGCCGGATCGTCCGCCGCGGTCTGTTCCGGCGTGAACGATGACGAGGCTTGCGAGAGCTGCGCATGGAAATCGCCGACGCCGTCACTCGCGCCATCAATCGACAGCACGCAAGTAACGCCCGGCGTCTCGTGGCGGATCTCGGCCAGACGCGCAACGCCAGCAGCGTTGGTGATGAGCGCCTTCGACCCGGAATTCTGCAGCCGATAGGACAGCGCCTCAGGCCCGAACAGCACCGCGATCGGCAGCGCCACGGCGCCGAGCTTATAGATCGCGATATGACAGGCGGCGACTTCCGGCGCCTGCGGCAGGTACACCGCGACGCGGTCGCCGCGCTGAACGCCATTGGCGCGCAGCACATTGGCGAGACGGTTCGAGGTCTCGCGCAGCCAGCCGAAGGAGATGCGGTCTTCGCGGCCGTCGGCATGGACCTGCAGAATAGCAAGCCGGCCGGGATCCTCGTCGGCCCAGCGATCGCAGCATCCGACCCCGATGTTGTACTGCGGCGGAACCTGCCAGCGGAAACGGCGGGTCAGTTCGTCGAAATTGGAAGCGTCCGGCAACATGCGGGCGGAGGCTAATCGCGACGCGGCAGGACGTCCACTATCTTATCTCGCCGGTCTGTTTGTGAGGCATGCAATCACACCGCCTGCGCATCGCGAAACCGGCGGCGCAGTGCTTTCAACTCCTCGAACCGCAAGGTCACGTCGCGCATCACGGCGACGAGGCCACAGACGGCTTCTTTTGTGTCCCGAAATGCTACGATTGTAAACTCGACCGATATCTGCCGCCCGTCCTTATGCAAGGCGGGCACCGACAGCGTGTCGCCGCCGGCATAGCGGCTTTGGCCGCTGGCCATCATCGCGTGATAGCCGTCCCAATGGCGGGCGCGCAGCCGCTCCGGAATAATGATGTCGAGCGAACGCCCCACCGCTTCCTCGGCCGCGTAGCCGAAGATACGAGCCGCACCCGGATTCCAGAGGCGGATGATGCCGTCGCGGTCGCAGGCAACGATGGCGTCGGCGACGCCTGACAGCAGCGCACGGGCGACGGCGTCGGCAAGGGTCTCGCTCACCGGCCCGCTCCCGCGGCGGCGCGCCGAGGCGCCACCGTCTCGATGCCCAGCAAAGCGCGCATCGACGCATGCGGCTTCACCAGATCGGCCAGCGAATAATTATGCAGAACGGTGAGGCGCATGCCGGAACTCCTGCTCCTAAAAGAGGTATTCGGAATGTTGCTTTTTGGCAAGTCTGCGCTATGATGCACAAAATCCTCTTATCGCGGAGATTGTCATGAGGAAGGCTGCCTCCATAGCGGCACACCTGTTCCTGCTGCCCGGCGACCTCGCCTGCGTCGCCATCGGCCTCGATCATGACGACAAGCAGGAACTGGTCCGCATGCTGGTCAATTCGCTGGTGTGGATTGTCGTCGGTATGGCGGTCGCTGTAGCGGTGATATGACGTACGCAAAGACTTCGGAGGTGAACGACGAGTCGATCCGTCGGCTGGTGGATGAGTTTTATGCCAGGGTCCGCGACGACGCCGCGCTCGGCCCGGTTTTCACGAACGCCATTGACGATTGGGATACCCACCTCGCAACCATGCGGGACTTCTGGTCGTCGGTCATGCTCACCAGCGGGCGCTACAAGGGCAACCCGGTGATGAAGCATCGTCAGGTCGAGGGCATCAGCTACGACCTGTTCAAGCGCTGGCTGGCGCTGTTCGAAGAGACTACAGACTTTCTGTTTGAACCGGCGCCCGCCGCTATCTTCAACGCCAAGGCGGCGCGCATCGCCGAAAGCCTGCGGCTCGCCCTGTTCTACCGGCCGGACCGTCCCTGGCCGCCCACCGCAGCGTGAGAGTCGCCGCTCGGTCGCTACTTCTCGTCCGGCTGGGCGATGATCATCGCCCAGTAAACCTTGTACTTCGATCGCGGCGTATAGACCGCGGCAATGCCGAGGCTGGTGGCGTCCTTGAGCAGCATGTTGGCGCGGTGCGATGACGAATCGCGCCAGCCGGAAAACGCCTCCGCCAGCGTGTGATAACCTGCGCCGATGTTCTCGGCCGCGGTCTTGGCGTTGTAGCCCGCCGCTTTCAGGCGCACATTGAACGGCTTGCCGACGGCGTGATCGAGCTTGTCACGCTGGGCCATCACTTCGGCCTGACTCTGCGCCAGACGCGTCAGTTCCGGATCGAGCGTCACCGCCGGCAGGCCGTTATTGGCACGATAGCCGGAAATCATCGACGCCGCCGCCGCATCGTCGAGTTTGGCGCCCGGCTGCGCCAGGCTCCGATAGAAGCTCGGTTCCTGCTTGGGAACATAGTCGCCGGCACAGCCGGACAGCGCCACGAGAGCAAGAAACGGCGCGCACAGGCGGGCAACGAACATTGAATTCTCCAGGACGGATCGAGATGCGGTGGGGAAACTGGCCGCCGACCATGGCCGAACGGTGGTGAAGAATGGGTGTCACACAGGTCTGTCGGGCGAGGATCACAGCGGGCCGCATCGCGCCGCGATTAACCATCGGTTAACCAACTAACCCACCAAATTAACAACAAAAAAACCGCCCTGCCCTATCGTCGCGGGACAACCACCGGGAACGACAGGATGGCCGCTGCCACTACTGCGACATTCAAGAGACTCGCGACTGTCGTTGGCACGTCCGCCGCGGCTGTTTTCGCGGGCGGCTATCTCATGCTCGATCATTTTCTCGCGGCCGATGGTTCTGCACTCATTCTGGCAGCAACCGGCGCCGTGGTTGCCACGGCCATCGCACTGTTCGGCCTCTCGGCCCACGCCCGCGCGCAAAGCCGGAAGATGGCAATCGCGTTGCGCGGCATGTCGCTCGGGCTCTGCGTCTTCGATGGCCGCGAGCGCCTCGTCTACTGTAACAAGCGCTATGCCGACCTTTATCGCCTGCCGGGCAAATTGACACGTCCCGGCACCACGCTGAGTGATATTCTTGCGTACCGTGCCGCCAATGGGTCGTTCATGCTCGATCCGTCCGAATTCCGCCGGAAGCTGATTGAGGACATGCGGCAACTCAAGACGACGAACACCGAAGTGAAGACGCCGGACGGGCGGCTGCTGCAAATCAGCAATCAGGGTCTTCCGGGCGGCGGCTGGGTCGGCAGCCACGAGGACATCACGGAACGCCGCGAGGCCGCGCTCGAACGCGAAGGCTTGCAGGCGCAGGCGCGACGCCGCGCTGCTATCGACTCAGCGATCGCCGCGTTCCGCTCGCGCATCGACGAGCAGTTGCGCGCCGCAAGCGAAGGCGCCGTCACGATGCGCGCCACGGCAACCACTTTGTTCGCCAATTCAGGCCGCACGTCGGCGGGCGCCAACACCGCGGTGTCGGCGTCTCAGGAAGCTGCGGCCAATGTCCAGACGGCAGCCATCGCATCCGACGAACTGGCATCCTCGATCGTCGAGATCGCACGGCAACTCACCGTAACGACCGACATCGTCCGCGGCGCGGTGGACGAGACTCGCGGCGCCTCCTCGCAGATCGGCGGACTCGCCGAGGCCGCGCAGAAGATCGGCGATGTGGTCAAGCTGATCCGCGCCATTGCCGAACAGACCAATTTGCTGGCGCTCAACGCGACGATCGAGGCGGCGCGCGCCGGCGAAGCCGGCAAGGGCTTCGCCGTGGTGGCCTCGGAGGTCAAATCGCTGGCGGTGCAGACCGCCCAGGCCACCGAAGACATCTCGACATTGATCGGCTCGGTGCAGAAGGCAACCGCCGGCGCCGTCGGCGCGATCGGCCGCATCGCGGGCCGCATGCAGGAAATCGACAGTTGCGCGACCATTGTGGCAGCAGCGATCGAGGAGCAGAGCGCGGCGACCTCGGAAATCTCCCAGAACGTCGCCGGCGCGGCGAGCGGAGCGAGGTCGGTCGGCACGACTCTCGACGACGTCGTGGGAGCGGCGACGAACACCTCGGCGGCCGCCGAAAGCGTGCTCACTGCCGCGCAGGCGGTTGAAACGGCGGCCAGCGAATTGCGCGACGAAGTCGCCGGCTTCCTGCGCCGCGTCGCGGCCTGACGCCTCATCAGACCAAACAGAAAGGCCGGGCGTTTGCCCGGCCTTTCTAATTCTCGATGTACGAAGCTCAGCGCGCCGGCGCCGGGCGCGACATTATTGGCGGATTGACCGGAGCCGGGGCAGTGGCGTTGGCCGCCGGTGCTGCGGCGGCTCCAGTCGAAACAGGCGTCGGCGCTGCCGCATTCGCGACGGTGGCCGGCGGATTGCCGGGCCAGACGACGACGCGGGTCCCGACCTGAACACGGCTGTAGAGATCCTCGATGTCTTCATTGAGCATGCCGACGCAACCCGACGACACGGTCTGGCCGATCGTCGATGGCTGGTTGGTGCCGTGGATGCGGTAGAGAGTGTTGCCCAGATAGAGCGCGCGCGCCCCCAGCGGGTTGCCGTTGCCCCCCGCCATGAAGCGCGGGAGATAGGGCTGGCGCTCGATCATTTCCGCCGGCGGATGCCAATCCGGCCATTCCCGCATGCGGCTGACGCGTTCGGTGCCCGACCAGGTGAAGCCTTCGCGGCCGACGCGCACGCCGTAACGCAGCGCCTTGCCGCCACCGAGCACCAGATAGAGATAGGTGTTCGGGGTATCGACAATGATGGTGCCGGCCGGTTCCTTGGTCTGGAAATCGACGAGCTGGCGCTTCAGGTGCGCCGGCAGTTCCTTCGGCTGACCCTGCTCCGGCTGGTCTTCGGTCGGCAGCGCCATAACGGTGTTCGGAGCAAGCGCGGGCGGCGTCGCCGCCGAGGCTCCGCCGACAGCACCCGGCGGGCGCTCAATGACGGGCGCGACTGCTGACTGAGCCGGCGGCGGCTCGTTGCCGAACTGATGGCCGATCGGTCCCTGGGGCAGGGCCATCGGCTGGCCGGCACTCGGCTGACCGTAGCCGACCTGACCGGGATTGGGCGCAGCGTAATACGGCTGGGGGCCGTTCGCCGGCCCGATGGGCGACGGCGCGGCGCCATGCGGCTGCGCCAGTCCGGGGGGCGGAAGGCTTTGCGACTCGATGCGGCCCTGAGCCACCTGAGACTGCTGCGCCTGAGCCTGCTGGAAATCGTCATCCCGCTCCTGGTCGCCGCCGAACAGGCCGAGCAACCCGGGGAACCGGTTGCTCTGGGAACCAGACGACTGGGCCTGCGCCACCGGAGCGGCCAGAATCAGGGCCACCGGCAACGACAGCAGCAAAGAGCCGAGAGGACGCTTCATCGATCACCTTCGGAAGTCGCTTGAAAGGTTTCGTCAAACAGAGGCGGCCGCTTCCGGCCGCCGATACCGCCCATGCTTTGCCCCGCGATCAAGGCACATTCAAGACCGGATTTGGCGGGTCGCGCTATCGTGATTCCGGCGAGAAATCCGTTACTTGATCACCATTCTGTCATGCGACGGAGCCGATTGACAGGTCCGGCCGCATCTCGTCCATTGCCGCCGAGGCGACGGGCACAGCTCCACCGTCGGACGGCGAAAGAACAAGGAAATCAGGGATGAACGTAGCCATCGTCGGTGGAGGGGTGTGCGGATTGTCGCTCGCACTTCATCTCAACAAGCAGGGTATCCAGTCCCGGGTCTACGAGCGGGTTCCGGAGATCAAGCCGCTCGGCGTCGGCATTACCCTGCTGCCCCATGCCATGCGCGAGTTCTCGGCGCTCGGCATCGGCGACGAACTGCTCAAAGCCGGCATCGAGAATCGCGAGAGCCGCTTCTACAACCGCTTCGGCCAGCTCATCTACCGCGAGGACCGCGGCAAGTTCGCCGGCTACCAGTACCCGGAAGTCGGCATCCACCGCGGCACGCTGCACCTCATCCTGCACGGTGCGGTGACCCGGGCGCTCGGGCCCGAGGCGGTCGTCACCGGCCATGAATGCGTTGGCGTCGATCAGGACGACAACGGCGCCACTGTACATTTCAAGGGCCGCGATCCGATCCGTGCCGACATCGTCGTCGCCTGCGACGGTATCAACTCGGCGATCCGCAAGCTGTTCTACCCGGACGACAAGGTCGTTTTCACCGGCATCAACACCTGGCGCGGCGTAACCCGCCGCAAGCCCATCCTCGACGGCCGCACCTATATGCGCGTCGGTTCGATCAATACCGGCAAGATGGTGATCTACCCGATCGTCGATGACATCGACGGCAACGGCAATCAGCTCATCAACTGGATGGCCGAGATCAAGCGTGAGGACAGCCTCGGCCAGAACGACTGGAACCGGCCGGGCAATCTCGACGATTTCCTCCCAATCTATGAGAGTTGGCGGTTCGACTGGCTCGATGTCGCGCAGATGATCCGCGATGCCGACCAGATCCTCGAATATCCCATGGTCGACAAGGACCCGATTTCGCAATGGACCTTCGGCCGCGTGACGCTGGCCGGCGACGCCGCCCATCCGATGTATCCGCGCGGCTCCAATGGCGGCGCCCAGGCGGCGATCGACGCCCGGACCCTGGCCGACTGCCTTGCCCGGAACCCCGACCCGCGCGAGGCCCTGACGGCCTACGAGGCCGCCCGCGCCGAACCGGCTGCCAACGTGGTCCGCACCAACCGGGCCCAGCCGCCGGACTTCATCAACATCAAGGTGGAGGAACTGGTCGGCGACCGGCCGTTCGAGAGACTTGAAGACTACATCTCACAGGACGAGCTCCGCGCCCTGTCGGACAGCTACAAGAAGGTGGCGGGTTTCGCCCTCTCGGATGTCAGCCGGCCGGCCTGAAGCAGCTTTCCGGCATCGCGTCTGCGTCCTCCATGTCGCATAATGGCATGGTAAACTGGCTCGTTCTGCCGTAGCTTTGCAAAGCATTGCCGATTCAATGACTTAGTGATCGCTCCGGTGAGGCTCTGTGACAATTCCGGACTCGTGTCAGCACAGGTTTTGGTCGATTCATGCGTTTAAGAAATAGACCCAACCCAGCGCCGATGTGGTTCTCGCGATGGCAATTGCCGGCTTCCGATGGACGATAGCGACGAAGCCAACGACGTGGCCCTCATGGGCCGTGTCGCCAAGGGCGACGAAGCGGCCTATCGGCTGCTGTCCCGCCGTCATGTCCCGGCGATGCTCGGACTTGCCCGGCGAATCCTCGGTAACGCGGCCGACGCCGAGGACGTGGTCCAGGAGGCGATGTTGCGGGTCTGGACCCACGCCCCGCGCTGGGAGCCTCTGGCGGCGTTCCGCACCTGGCTCACGCGGATCGTGGTCAATCTCTGTCTGGACCGCAAAAGGAAGGCCCCCTGGGTCGGCCTCGAGGCGGCCGGCGAAATCGCCGACCCGGCGCCCAATGCCGGCGACGAGGCGGAACGGAATGAACGCGACCGGCTGGTCGACCAGGCCATTGCCCAATTGCCGGATCGCCAGCGCACCGCAATCGTGCTCACTTATGGTGAGGGCATGAGCAACGCGGAGGTCGCGGAAGTGATGGGAACGACCGTTTCGGCGGTCGAGACTTTGTTGGTGCGCGGCAAGCAGGGCTTGCGACGCGCGCTCGGCGACACCACCGGGGAAGGGTGATGCGCCAAAGAAGCGTGATGAACGGGGATTGATGCCATGACCAACGATCGGAACCACGATTTTCTCCGAGACGCGCGCAAGCGCGATACGCTCGATGACGTGCTCAAGCGCGTCACCGCGCCGCGCCCGGTCGATGACGCCGCGGTGGCCCGCGTGCTCAAGCGTCTGCAGCCGCCGCTGCCGCGGCAGAAGATGTCGCTGTGGCGACTGACCACCGTTCTGCTCGACTGGCAATTCGCGCCGGCCTGGCCGCGCATGGCCGCGCTCGCCTGCAGCGCCGTGCTCGGCTTCTATGTCGGCATCGCCGGGCTTGACCGGCCGTTCGATCAGCTCGACCAGACGGCGATCACCAGCGCCGATGGCGCCTTCTTCGTGTTTGATCCCGAGCCGCTCACTGGGGCGCGGCCATGACGGCGACCCACTACGCTCCCGCGACGTCAAGGCCGGCCACGCGCTGGCTGCTGCTCGGCTCGCTGGCGCTCAATCTGTTCTTCATCGGCATCGCCATCGCCATGGCGGTGCGGCCGGCGCCGCCGGCCCGCACCTGGGATCGCGACGTCTTCGTGCGCACCGAGCGGCTCGCCGATCGCCTGCCGAAGGAAGACGGCGCCATTCTGATCGCGCAGATGAACGCCAACCGCGACGCCATCGAAAAGACCCAGCAGCAATATCGCGCCGGACAGGAAGCGATCCGCGAGAGTTTCCGCAAGGAACCCTTCGACGCCGATGCCATGCGCGCCGCGATGAGCGAAACCCGCGCCGCCCGGCAGGCCTTCGACGTCGCCGTGCAGAATGCCTTTGCCAACGCCGCCACGCAGATGTCTCAGGCCGGGCGCGCGGCGCTGGCCGAGGGCCGGTCGCGGCGCGCGTCAAACGACAAGAACCGCTGACGCGCCAATCCGCGCGACGGCAGTCTCTGGACGGCTTTATTTGAGAGTTTTCATGTATGCGTTGGGTTGATCGTATTGGGGAACGCATCGGGCTGGAGACGGCGAAACGGCCGCTTGCCAGGATGCTGCTTGCAACATCGATCGCGATAACCCTGGGCGGCTGTCTGCTCAGCGACAACCCTGAGCCCGGGCTCGAAATCCCGGCACGCTACAGCGGCGCGTCGGCCAATCCGAAAATCGCCGAAGCCGCCTTGCCGAAGCTCGACTGGTGGCGTGGCTTCCGCTCAAGTGAACTGACAAGCATCGTCGGGCAGGCGCGCGAAGCCAATCTCGACATCGCCGCAGCGATCGCCCGCATCGTGCAGGCCGACGCGCAATCGCGTATCGTCGGGGCAGCGCTACTGCCGGTGGTCGATCTCAACGGCAGCGCATCGCGCAGCCAGGCCTCGAAGACGACCGGCCTCGGCAACGGCCAGCCTTTCGTCGACGACAGCGGCTTCCGGGTCTCCAACACGCTGGGCACGACTTTGTCGGCCAGCTATGAGATCGACTTCTGGGGCAAGAACCGCGCCGCCTTGCGCGCCCTCGAGCAGACCGCCGTCGCCAGCCGCTTCAACCGCGAGGTTGTCACACTCTCCGTCACCGCCACGGCGGCGAATTCCTATTTCCAGGTGCTGGCGGCTCAGGACCGGCTGCGCGCCGCGCGCAACAACCTGGCGGCCGCCGAGCGCGTTCTCGGACTTATCCGGCAGCGTTTGAACGCCGGTACGGCGTCCGAGCTTGAAGTGTCGCAGCAGGAAAGCGTGGTGGCGACCCAGCGCGCCGCCATTCCGCCGCTGGAGCAGACGGTGGCGCAATTCCGCAACGCGCTTGCCGTATTGATGGCCCGTCCGCCGGAACTCGCCACCATCCGCGGCGGTTCGCTCAATTCCATCGCCGTGCCTCGCGTGACGCCGGGCCTGCCATCCGAACTTCTGGCGCAACGTCCCGACATTCGCGAAGCCGAAGCGCTGCTCGCCGCTGCGAATGCCAATGTCGAGAACGCACGCGCGCAATTTTTGCCAAGCATATCGCTGACCGGCGCCGGCGGCTATCAAAGCTCGGTGTTCAAACTGTTGATGCGACCGGAATCGGTCATCTTCAATGCCGCCGCCGGCCTGACGCAGCCGATCTTCGACGGCGGCGCGCTCCAGGGCAATCTCGACTTCCAGAAGGGCCGTCAGGACGAATTGCTGCAGAACTACCGCCAGGCGGTCATCGCCGGCTTCTCCGATGTGGAGACCGCCCTCAGCGCGATTCGAACGACGACGCAGCGCGAACAATTGCAGCGCGCCGTGGTGAGCGCCTCGCAGCGCGCCTTCGATATATCCGAGCAGCGCCTGCGCGAAGGCACGATTGATCTCGTCACGGTGCTGCAGACGCAGCAGTCTCTGTTCACGGCACAGGATTCTCTGGTGCAGGCGCGGCTCGCGCGGCTGCAGGCGGTCATAAGTCTTTATCAGGCGCTTGGTGGGGGTTGGGCGCCGAAACCGCAACTGGCGGAAGCCCCCGATGCACGGTGAACTGCAAAAACCCAACACCACAGTGACGCCCGCGGCCGGCCCGGCGGGAAGAAAACGCAGCCGCTGGCTGATCTACCTTATCGTCCTCATCGCGATCGGCGGCGCGCTTTACTACGTGTTCGGCCAAAAGGTTGAACAGCAGCCGCGCGGCCGCTTCTTCGCCGGCGACGGCCCGGTGCCGGTGCTGGCCGCCAATGCGCAATATGCCGACGTGCCGGTTTATCTCGATGCCGTCGGCACGACGCGAGCGCTGAACACCGTGACCGTGCGTCCGCAGGTCGACGGCAAACTTCTGAGCGTCAAATTCAAGGAAGGCCAGGACGTCAAGCGCGGCGACGTTCTGGCGCAAATCGATCCGACGACCTTCCGGGCCGCGCTCGACCAGGCTGTCGCCAAGAAGGCAATGGACGAGGCGCTGCTGGCCAATGCGAAGAACGATCTGGCGCGCTACGAGCAGCTCGCCGCGACCAACGCCATCAACAAGCAGCAGGCCGACACGCAACGCGCGTTGGTCGCACAATACACCGCACAGGTGAATTCCGACCAGGCGGCGATCGAAAGCGCGCAGGCCACGCTCGGCTATGCCACGATCCGCGCGCCGATCGATGGCCGCACCGGCCTGCGCCAGGTCGACGAAGGCAATATCGTGCGCGCATCGGATTCGTCCGGCATCGTCGTGATCACGCAACTTCAACCGATCTCGGTGCAGTTCAACCTGCCGCAGCAGTATCTCGGTGAGGTCAACAGCGCATTCGCCCAGCGGCCGCTTGAGGTCGAGGCGCAACGCTCCGACAATGACGCCATCCTCGACCGCGGCAAATTGACGGTGGTCGACAATCAGGTCGACCCGACGACCGGCACGGTGAAACTCAAGGCCGAATTTCCGAACGCCGACCTGCAGCTCTGGCCCGGCCAGTTCGCCAATGTCCGGCTGCTCATCAACACATTGCAGCAGGTCGTGACGATTCCGACCGGCGCGGTGCAACGCGGGCCGAGCGGCACCTTCGTCTATGTCATCAAGGACGGCGTGGCGTCGATGCGGCCGATTGTGGTGCAGCGGCAGGACGAGACGCGCACGGTGGTGAAGAGCGGCCTGACGCCGCCCGAGCAGGTCGTCACCACCGGCTTCGCGCGGCTGACCGACGGCACCAAGGTGACGGTCAGCAGCGGCGACGGCACGCCGCCGCCTGCCGGCGCCGCACCGCGCGGACAACGGCAGAATGGGGCACCGGGGGCGAGCGGACAGCAGAGACCGAACCGGGGTCAATAAAGTTGAGGACATCATCAGCTACGGCCTCTCTTCACCTCTCCCATTGGGAG
>JAEZEY010000385.1 GCA_023432845.1 Pseudomonadota bacterium | reverse complement strand
GACCTGGCCAGCACGGAGGAGCAGCTGGCCTCCGCACAGAAGGCGCACGAGAGCGCGCAGATGTCGGTGGACGCGCTCAAGAGCAAGCTCAAGGCCAAGATCGAAACCAGCCAGCGTGCGCTCAAGGAGCGGCAGAAGGCCCAGGTCCTCCGCAAAGCGGCCGATGCCATCGTGGAGCTGCAGTCGTACGGCGTGGCGGCAACGGCCGATCAGTTCCTCGAACAGATCAAGCAGGAGGTCGCCGAGTCGAAGGCGGCCGTCGAGGTGGCCACCGGCACGCTCGATACGGGGGCAATCGAACGCGAGCGCACCGCGCGCAAGATCAAGGCGGCGGCCGTGCTGCAGCAGTTCGAGGCGGAGATGGGCCTCACCGCGCCCCCCGTGGCCACGGGCACCCAGGCCGCACCCAGTGTCGGCAGTCGCGTCGGAGAAGGACAGGGATCGTAGCCACCCGCGATGGCGCCACCCGATGACGACGTCTCGGCAGGCTCGGTCCTCCGGGAGCTGATCTTCAATCAGTATCAGGCCATCGTGCTCGGCGGCACCGCGCTCGTCTCGCTCATCGCGCTCAATCCGCTTCCGATGCTCGTCTGGTTCGGCGCCGAGCTGGTCCTGCTGCCGGTCCTCGATTCCGGCCCCCTCCGCCGGCTCGTGCAGCGGCGCAAGCGCGCCGCGGCGCGGCAGCAGGCGGAAGTTGCGCGCCAGAAACACGTGGCGGCCCTGAGCCCGGCCAACGCGAAGCGCTACAAGGCGATGAGTGAATTGTGCGAGCTGATCGAGGCGAACTACCAGAGCCTGACCGGCATCTCGCAGGCCTATCTGTCGGAACAGCGCGACAAGCTCGACCTCATCCTCCAGGGATGCCTGCACCGCATGCACGCGCTCGAGCGCTACGAGCGCATGCCGTCGACTCGGAATCCGGGAGACACGGCCGCCGAGATCGAACGGCTGGAACAGGAGCTCGCCCAGGAGGGGCTGCCGGCGCGCGCGGTGGCCGCGCTCTCGAAGAACCTCGACCTGAAGCGGCGCCTCCTTGCGTCGTTCTTCGAGGCCCGCGGAACGATGAAGGCCCTGTCGACCGAACTCGATTCGATGTCGGCGCTGCTCGAAGTGCTGCACCAGAATTCGATGTCGCTGCGCGATCCCCAGGCCATTTCCGAGGAGCTCGACACGATCGTGCGTCAGTCGGAGGACTCCGAACGCATCGTGCGTGAAATGGAGGCGCTGCTGCAGGCCGATGGTGCTGCCTGGGGCCCGACACTGATGCCGGATCCACCGGCGAGCGATCAACACGCGACGTCGGCGCGGAAACGGGTGAAGGGCCGGTGACCAGTCCGTTCGTCCACTACCCGGGCTGGGCTCGCACGCTCGCGCACGGGATCCGGGCGCGTCTCGGCAACACCTTCGTACTCCACGGCAACACCCACGATCTGCAGCCGGTGCCGCGCGAGGGGGCGCCTGCCGCTGGCGACTTCGTGCCGCTCACGACGTTTCTCGCGTCCTGGATCTTCGGCCAGCGCGAGGTCGTCATCGAGTATCAGCGGGCGAATGGCGCCATCTTCCACACGCGCGATGCGCACAGGCACCTGACGGAGGTCGCCGAGGTCATCGACGCGGTGCACGGCACGACCATGTCCCGGGCACTCCCGCGCGATCCGCTGGGCTTCTGCTCCCTGCTCGACTCGTTCCTGAAACACGTGACGCATCACAACCCGACGCTGGGTGTCGCGGTGATGGTGCCCTATGCCGAGACGCTCGTGCCCGACTCGGCGCTCGAATCGAGCGCGGAGGATCGCGCCGTCCGGGTGTTCATCCAGAAGTGGTCGACCGACCCGGCACTGCTCGCCGCCAACGTCACGATCGTGCTCGTCACCGAGAACCTGGCCGACATCAATGCGCGCCTCGTGCGGTCGCCGCAGACGGTCGAGGTGGAGGTCGAGCGCCCCGATGCGGCGGGGCGCCAGCGGTTTCTCGAGGCGATCCGCGCGCCGGAATGGTTCAGTACGCGATCGGACCTGTCAGCCGAACGCCTCGCCGCGCTGACCTCGGGACTCACGCGCATCCAGCTCCGCCAGATTCTCGCCTCGGTCGACGAACACGGCGCGCGGCTCGACGCCACGGCCCTGCGCGAGCAGAAGAAGGCGGTGATCGAGGCCGAGTGCTTCGGCCTGCTCGAGTACGTCGAGACCCGCCACACGCTCGACATGGTGGCTGGACACGACG
Source organism: Pseudomonadota bacterium (assembly GCA_023432845.1). Classification (GTDB taxonomy): domain Bacteria; phylum Pseudomonadota; class Alphaproteobacteria; order Rhizobiales; family Xanthobacteraceae; genus Pseudolabrys. Next base: position 1,613 of record JAEZEY010000385.1, on the reverse strand, counting down.
GTGTAAAGGCGCGCCTTCGGCGGGCCGCCGGCGCCATCCTCGAGGGCCGGCTCCGCGGCGTGCCGATGGGATACCTCATCGCCGGTCCCGTGGGATCGGCGAAGACCTTCCTGGTCAACTGCTTCACGGGCGAGATCGGCTTCCCGTGCGTCAAGTTCCTGAACTTCCGATCGCAGTGGCAGGGCGTGACCGAAGGTAACCTCGAGAAGATCCTCAAGCTGTTGCAGGCCATGTGGCCGGTGGGCGTGATCATCGACGAGGCCGACGCGTTTCTGGGCGATCGCAACCAGCAGGGAGACTCCGGCACGTCCAATCGCGTGTTTGCGCAGTTGACGTCCTTCATGGGCAACACGGAGTATCGCGGCCGGATCGTCTGGTTCCTGATCACCAGCCGCCCCGACCTGCTGCCGGTGGACATGAAGCGTCAGGGGCGTGCCGAGGAGCACCTCGCGCTGTTCTATCCGCAGACACTGGAGGAGCACGACACGCTCTTCCGCATCATGCTGAAGAAGAGCGGCCTTCGCACGCCGGCGCAGTCGATTCGCGAGGTCATCGACGACCCCTCCGGACTGTCGGGGGCCGATATCGAGGCTATCCTTGCACGCGCGCTGCTCGTGGCCGACGAACAGGCAGGTTCCGGCGAGCCGTTCGTGTCGGTGGAGGCGCTGCGCCGGAGCTTCGACGACTTCATCCCCGCGACCAGTGCGCTCGAACGCGAGCTGCAGATCCTGGCCGCCGTGCAGGAATGCACGTCGCGCGAAGTGCTGCCGGACATCTATCGGGAAATGGATCGGTCGGACGTGTTCGCCCGGATCAACGAACTGCGGGCGCTGCTCGGAAGCTGACCTTGTAGGAGGGTACCGTGTCGCGTAGTCCGCTGCTTGATTCCCTGCGTCGTGCGTTCCGTATTGCTGCCGTGTCGGCGCGGGCCCGCTCCAGCACACCGCCGATCGACGAATTGATCGATATGGCGCGCTCGCGCCGGCGCTTCCTCCGCGACTCGGCCGTGGGCACGGCGGCTGCGGCACTTGGCGCGTGTACGCGCGAGGCGCCACCTCCGTCGTCGTCCTCGGTCACGGCGCCGGTGCCCGGCGCGCCTCCACGCATTGCCATCGTTGGCGGCGGCATGGCCGGGCTCAATACCGCCTGGAAGCTTCGCAAGGCCGGCCTGGAGGCGACGATCTTCGAAGGCGCCGATCGGACCGGCGGACGCATGTTCACGGCAGCCAACCTGCTCGGCGACGGCCTGACGACGGAACTGGGCGGCGAGTTCATCGACAGCACGCACGAGGAGCTGCTGGCGCTCGTCGATGAGTTCGGGCTCGAGCGGCTCGACACCCAGGGTCCGGGCGCGGCGTCGCTGGCGCCGGAGACCTACTTCGTCAACGGCCGTCACTACACACAGGACGACGCGGCACGGGCGTTCGTGCCGCTCGCCAGGCGCATTCTCGAGGACTACGACGCGCTGGGCGACGTCGTCGACTACCGGAACGAAGGCGGCGGGACGGCACTCGACCGCATGTCGGTCGCCCAGTATTTCGACCGGATCGGCGCGACGGGCTGGATGCGCGAGCTGCTCGACGTGGCGTACGTCACCGAGTACGGGCTCGATG
>JAEZEY010000186.1 GCA_023432845.1 Pseudomonadota bacterium | reverse complement strand
ACGAATCTGGGGGTCAGAGGTTCGAATCCTTTCGGGCGCGCCATTTTCTCATTTTGGAATCAATCGAATACTCCCGGCCGACGTCGCGCGTTACCATAAGCGTTACCGTAACGAAAGGGTTCGGAGCACAGCGTGTCTTGTTGAAGCCCACTCCTTGCGCCAGCCGTTGTAGCGTCCAGACATAAGGTCGATTATGGCGCCACTACTGGCCCACGCGTAGGGTTCATTTTCTGCTCCGAACAGCGTTGCCTGTGCCGGGGCTCAAATCGGTTTTCTGCAGCGCTGCTTTCTACTTCTCTCGGCAGTGCGGTCTGAAGTGCGGGCCCGTGCGGCGATTTCGAGGGCTTCGCCAACGCAAGTTCGAATGCATCTCGTCAGTTGCGAACCGTAGGTCATGCATAAAGTGAAGACTGGCCTGCACCCGGGTTCCGAAGACACCGAGTTAGGTGTTTTAATGGAAGCGGAGGTGCGTCATGGAGCGTCGAAATTTACGCGGGAGTTCAAGCTTGAGGCTGTGCGGCTGATCAAGCAACGCGGCGTCTCATTTGCGCAGGTGTCACAAGACCTGAGTATTCATGTGTCGCAACTGCGTAGCTGGGTGAAGGCCTTTGCGGACGATCCGCAGCAGGCGTTCCCCGGCCAGGGTCAGATGAAACCCGAGCAGGCCGAGATCGCGCGTCTCAAGCGCGAGGTAATCAAGCTCAAGGCGGAGCGCGACATCCTAAAAAAAGCCGCGGCCTACTTCGCGAAGGAATCGACCTGAAGTTCTCCATCATTGCGAAGCACCGGGGGACGTGGCCGGCGGGATGGTTGTGCGGGGCGCTCGGTGTCTCGCGTGGCGGCTTCTATGCATGGCTCAAACGCCCGCCGAGTGAGCGCAGTCGAACCGATGAGGTGCTCTCGACCAAGGTGCGGTCGAGCTCGGCTGCACCGGATCGAGCGTTTGATGCGGCTGCAGGCTCTTAAAGCACGCCCGCGACGGCGTCGCCTCCCGCCGGATCTGGGTGAGCGGCAGACTTCCGCCGTCGCTCCGAACGTTCTCGATCGCAGCTTCGAAGCACCAGCACCGAACCGCAAATGGATCGCCGACTTCACCTATGTGTGGACGGCGGAGGGCTGGCTCTATGTTGCGGCGGTCGTCGATCTATTCTCGCGCCGCGTGGTCGGCTGGTCGATGCAGACCGCAATGACCGCGCAGCTCGTCACCGATGCTCTGGTGATGGTAATCTGGCGACGGGGCAAGCCCGACGCGCTGGTGCACCACTCCGATCGCGGCAGCCAATACACCAGCGAGCAGTTCCAACGGCTGATGGCCGATCACGGCGTCGTCTGCTCAATGAGCCGCTCAGACAACGTATGGGACAACGTGGCGATGGAGAGCTTCTTCTCGTCGCTCAAGACCGAGCGTGACAAGCGCCACGGCTATTTGCGCTTGCCGGCGAGTTCGACCAAGCCTTTGTAATTTTCGGCGGCGTATTGCTCCGACAATTCGATACGCGGTTGAACACTCTCGGCAACGAAGGCAAGGGCATTTCCAATCTGATGATCACACTCGAATGATGTTTTGTACATCATTTATGCATCTTGAAGTGTCTATTTGCTGGTGGTAGAAATCAAAGCTGCAAGCGATCTTTTTACCGGTGACGCACAATGATTGCGTCCGGCCAATTGCCTGCCGCGTGCGCCCTTCTTGGTATCGAGCCGCGCGAGCTGGCGAGGCGATCAGGCGTGTCACTGCCGACCACCGGTGCATGGAAGCCAGCAGCGGTGTCGTCCGCGGCAACGTTGAATCACTGTGAAGCTGATCACTGCACTGTCGTCTGATGGCATCGAAATGATCGGCGAGGGCGGAACGTCGACAAGCGGCGGTCGGGGAGTGCGACTCAAATGAGCGCGTCGCGCGGAAATTTCGGTGCACCGGCGGTGCGGAGGCGCCGATGGTGATCGAGGCCCTTCTCGCGACGGCGGCACTGTTGGTGGTGGCGCCTGTCGGCATCGCTCTGGCGCCATCGCCGATCGGACGGCCCTTGGTCTATGGCGCAAGTCTCGCACTCGCGATCGTGCTGGCCGTGACCGGCGCCGTCAGCTTGCTTGGCCACCACAACTCGGACATCACGTTGCCGCTCGGCCTGCCCTGGCTTGGCGCGCATTTCCGTATCGACGCGCTGTCGGCTTTCTTCCTGGTCGTGATCAATATCGGCGCGGCGGCGGCGAGCCTGTTCGCCTTCGGTTATGGCCGCCACGAGGAATTTCCGGGCCGCGTGCTGCCGTTCTATCCGGCCTATCTCGCCGGCATGAATCTTGTGCTGCTGTCAGCCGACGCCTTCTCGTTCCTTGTCTCCTGGGAGTTCATGTCGCTGTCGTCATGGGCGCTTGTCATCGCACATCACCAGGTGCGCGAGAACATGCGCGCCGGCTACGTCTATCTCATGATGGCAAGCTTCGGGACGCTGGCGCTGCTGTTTGCCTTCGGGCTGCTCGCCGGCGCGGGCGGCGATTACGGCTTCGACGCGATGCGCGCGGCGCCGCCGTCGGCCGCGCTCGCGGCTTTGGTGCTGGTCCTGGCGCTCATCGGCGCCGGCTCGAAAGCAGGCCTCGTGCCACTGCATGCCTGGCTGCCGCTCGCGCATCCGGCGGCGCCGAGCCACGTCTCGGCGTTGATGAGCGGCGTGATGACCAAGGTCGCCGTTTACGGTTTCATCCGTATCGTCTTCGATCTCGCCGGGCCGCCGGCGTGGTGGTGGAGCATGCCGGTGCTGGTCGTCGGCGCGATCACGGCGGTGATGGGCGTGCTTTACGCGCTGATGCAGCGTGATATCAAGCGCGTGCTCGCCTATTCGACGATCGAGAATATCGGCATCGTTTTCGTCGCGCTCGGTCTAGCGCTCGCCTTCAAGGCCAGCGCCATGAATGTCGCGGCGGCGCTCGCCATGACCGCGGCGCTGCTGCACGTTCTCAACCACTCGCTGTTCAAGAACCTGCTGTTCTGCGGCGCCGGCGCCGTACTGGCGTCGACCGGCGAGCGCGACATGGAGAAGCTTGGCGGCCTCATCCATCGCATGCCGCAGACCGCCTTCATGTTTCTGATCGGCTGTGCCGCGATTTCGGCTCTGCCGCCGCTCAACGGTTTTGTCTCGGAATGGCTCGCCTTCCAGGCGATCCTGGTCAGCCCGCAGCTCACCTCCTGGGGCCTCAAGCTGATGATCCCCGCGGCCGGTGCGCTGCTCGCGTTGTCGGCCGCCCTGGCCGCTGCCTGTTTCGTGCGCGCCTACGGCATCTCGTTCCTCGGCCGGCCGCGCAGCGACGCGGCCCGCAGCGCCCACGAGACCGAGCGCGTCTCGGTCGTCGCCATGACGCTGCTCGCCACCGCCTGCCTCGTCCTCGGCGTCCTGCCGGGCTTTGCCATCGATGCGCTGGCGCCAGTGACGCAGCTTGTGGCCGGCGGCCGGATGCCGGCGCAGGCGGGCGAGGCGTGGTTGTCGATCGTCCCGATTGCCGAGAGTCGCAGTTCCTATAACGGCCTGCTCGTCTTTGTGTTCATGGCCGCCTCCGGCATGACCTGCGCCTTCGTCATCCACCGACTGGCGTCCGACAGGATCCGCCGCAGCGCCATCTGGGACTGCGGCTTTCCCGACGCCAATCCGACTACGCAATATTCCGCCGACAGCTTCGCGCAGCCGATCCGCCGGGTCTTCGGCACGGTCGTCTTCCGGGCCCGCGAGATCGGCGAGATGCCGCCGCCGAATTCGACGTCGCCGGCGCGCTTCACGGCCGTCGTGCACGATCCGATCTGGGAGACGCTCTACGCGCCGATCTCCGGCTTCGTCGCCGCCGCCGCCGACAAGCTGAATGTGCTGCAGTTCCTCACAATCCGCCGCTACCTTTCGCTGGTGTTCGCCGCGCTGGTGCTGCTCCTTCTGGTGCTCGCGGCATGGCCCTGATCCACGAATTCATATTTCAGGCCGGGCAGATGTTGCTGGTACTGCTGCTGGCGCCGCTGCTCACCGGCTTCGTGCGCAAGGTAAAGGCGCGGCTCTTGCGCCGGGTCGGTCCGCCGCTCTTTCAGCCCTATCGGGACCTCGCGCGGCTTCTGCGCAAGGACGCGGTGCTCGCCGACAATGCCTCCTGGCTGTTCCGCGTCATCCCCTATCTTGTCTTTGCCGCCACTTGGGTCGCGGCCTCGCTGGTGCCGAGCTTCCGCAGCGGCCTCTTGTTCTCGTGGACCGCCGATCTCATCGCGCTGATCGCGCTCCTAGGCAGCGCCCGCTTCTTCCTGGCGCTTGCCGGCATGGACGCCGGCACCGGCTTCGGCGGCATCGGGTCGAGTCGCGAGGTGATGATCGCTTCGCTGGCCGAGCCTGCGATGATGATGATCGTCTTCGCCATCGCGCTGATCGCAGGCTCGACGCAGCTCTCGACGATGGCCGCCTTCATGAACTCGCCCGAAGTAGGCCTGCGCGTCTCGCTCGGCCTTGGCCTCCTGGCGCTGATCATCGTGGCCATCGCCGAGAACGCGCGCATCCCGGTCGACAATCCGGCGACGCATCTGGAGCTGACCATGGTGCACGAGGCCATGGTGCTCGAATATTCCGGCCGCCATCTGGCGCTGATCGAGATTGCAGCCTTCCTCAAACTTCTGCTCTACATCTCGCTCATCGCCTGCCTGTTCGCGCCTTGGGGCATCGCCACGGCGACCGCCGAACCGCGGCTGATCGCCCTCGGCGTCGTCGCCTATGTCGGTAAGCTCGCGATCGTCGGCTTTCTCCTCGCCGTCTTCGAGACCGCGATCGCCAAGATGCGTGTCTTCCGCGTGCCGCAGTTCCTCGGCGCCGCCTTGATGCTGGCGCTGCTCGCCACTCTGCTGCGTTTCGTGTCGAGGAGCTTCTGATGCAAGGGCTGACCTTCGACATCGCGCACATGCTGGCCGGCTCGCTGGTCGTGGTGAGCTTTCTCGAGCTCTACCAGGATCGCATCCTGGCGCTGATCAACGTCTACGCCGCACACGCCATCGTGCTGACGTTGTCGGTCGCCTGGCAGGCCTTCGTCCAGGACGCGCCGCATCTATACGTCACGGCTTTGATCGCGCTCGCCTTCAAGGCCATCTTCATTCCGGTGGCGCTGCGGCGCATCGTCGTGCGTCTCGGCATCCACCGCGAGATCGATAACGTTGTCGGCGTCGGACTGGCCATGCTCGCCGGAATTGGCCTCGTCGCGCTGTCAATGGTGGTAATGCTTCGCGTCACCGCCGAGGCCGACCCGCTGGCCCGCGAAGACCTCGCCTTTGCGCTATCGGTCGTGCTGCTCGGCCTGCTGATGATGGTGACGCGCCGCAACGCGGTCAGTCAGGTGATTGGCTTCATGTCACTGGAAAACGGGCTCGTGCTGGCGGCGACTGGCGCCAAGGGTATGCCTTTGGTTGTCGAGATTTCGGTCGCCTTCTCGGTCTTGATCGCCTTCATCGTCATCGGCATCTTTTTGTTCCGTATTCGCGAGCGTTTCGACACCGTCGACCTGCAGGCGCTCGACCACTTCCGTGGAGAACGTCGATGACAATCGACGCGCTCGAAGTCATTCTTATCGTGCCGCTCTTCGCGGCGGCGCTTGTCGCCGCGCTACCCGGTTATCGGCTGACCGCCAGCCTCAATGTCGGCGCCGCACTGGTGACGTTCCTGGTTTCGGTGTCGCTGTTCTGGATGCAGCCACTCAGCGGCGACTACCTGCTGGTGGACGACCTCAACCGGGTCTTCATCGTGCTGACGACCTTCGTCGCCCTGACGACGAGCATCTTCAGCGCCAGCTACATCAGCCATGAGATCGAGATCGGCCGATTGACGCCGCGCTCGGTGCGTTTTTACCACGCGATGTATCAGGTGCTGATGTTCGCCATGAACCTCGCGCTCACCGCCAACAATATCGGCCTGATGTGGGTGGCGATCGAGGTGGCGACGCTGACGACGCTGATGATGGTCGGCATCTACCGCACCCATGAAGCACTGGAAGCCGCTTGGAAATATTTCATTCTCGGCAGCGTCGGTATCGCGCTTGCGCTATTCGGCACCATCCTGGTCTATATGGCGGCGCGGCCGGTGATCGGCGAAGGCGCCGGCGCTATGGTGTGGACGACATTGATCCAGCACGCCGCCCGCTTCGACGCGTCACTGCTGAACGTGGCCTTCGTATTCCTGCTGCTCGGCTACGGCACCAAGATTGGCCTTGCGCCGCTGCACGCCTGGCTGCCCGACGCCCATGCCGAAGGACCGACTCCGATTTCGGCGGTGCTGTCCGGCCTGCTGCTCAACGTCGCGCTCTACGCGCTGTTGCGCTTCAAACTGCTACTCGCGCTCGCTCCTGCGGCGATCGCACCGGGCCCGCTTATGGTGACAATGGGGCTCATTTCCTGCATCTTCGCCGCATTCATGCTGTATCGGCGGCGCGACATCAAGCGCATGTTTGCCTACTCGTCCATCGAACATATGGGCATCATCGTGTTCGCCTTCGGCATGGGTGGGCCGATCGCCAATTTTGCCGGCCTTCTACACATGACCATGCACTCGCTGACCAAGTCGGCGATCTTCTTCGCGGTTGGCCATATTGCCCAGGTCAAGCGGACACAGAAGATTGACGAATTGAGCGGGCTGACCGTGAGCAACCCCCTGCTGGGCTGGGCGCTCGTCGTCGGCGTCGTCGCCATCGCCGGTCTGCCGCCGATGGGCATCTTCATGAGCGAGTTCCTTGTGCTGTCATCGACCTTCGCCCGGCAGCCGTGGCTTGCCATCCTGCTGGCGTTCGGCATCATCATTGCGCTCGGCGGCCTTTTTCTTCGACTTGGCTCGGTTGCCTTCGGAGAGCCGCGCGGACCGTCGGAACCGACGCACGCCTCGTTCGTGCCGATGTTCGCGCACCTCGCCATCGTCTTCGCTGCCGGAATTTACATGCCGCCGGCGCTGGTCGAAGGCTTCGAGAACGTGGCGAGGCTTCTCGGATGAGCGTCATCGACATCATCGCCGGCGCACAGATCGTTGATGGCCACCGGCCGTGGCCGCGCGCGATCGTCGACGATGCCGGGTGGCAACTCGGAATTGACCACCTTGTGTCCGGCGCGTGGACGCTTTCAGGACTGTGGGGCGATGTCGGCGCGGTGCATATGGCGGTAATGGCCGAAAGCGAAGCCGCCGTGCTCACGTATCGATGCCGCGACGGACGTTTCCCGAGTGTCGGCGCCAGGCACCTGCCGGCGGTCCGACTGGAGCGCGCCATCTGTTCGCTGTTCGGTTACGAGCCGGCCGGCGCGTCCGATACGCGGCCGTGGCTCGATCATGGCGTCTGGGGGCTCGCGTGTCCGCTCGGCGACCGCGGCGCGCCGAAGGTGGAGCCGTATGTCTTCCTCCCCGTCGAAGGTGAAGCCCTGCATCAGGTGCCGGTCGGGCCCGTGCATGCCGGCATCATCGAGCCGGGGCATTTCCGCTTCACCGCCAATGGCGAGTTCATCGTGCGCGTCGAGGAGCGGCTCGGTTACGTTCACAAAGGCATCGAGAGTCTGATGGCCGGTGCAACGATCGACCGCGCCGCGAGACTTGCCGGTCGGACATCGGGCGACAGCACCGTCGCTTACGCGTCAGCCTTCGCCCGCGCCGTGGAAGCGGCGACAGGGACCGTGCCACCCGCGCGCGCCGTCTACCTGCGCGCACTGATGGCTGAACTCGAACGGCTTGCCAACCATTTCGGCGACATTGGCGCGATCTGCAATGACGCTTCTTTTGCGCTGATGCACGCGCAGACCGGCATCCTGCGCGAACGGACCTTGCGCGCGGCGGAGGCCTGTTTCGGGCATCGACTGATGATGGACGTGGTCGTGCCCGGCGGTCTCGCGCGGGACGTAGGCGCCGACGGCGAAAGGGCGATCCGCCCACTTGTCGCCGAACTGCGCACGAGTTTCCCGCGGCTGGTCGAACTTTACGATAGCACAGCCTCACTGCAGGACCGCACAGTTGACGCCGGCATCGTCAAGCAGGCGTACGCGCGGCTGTTCGGCGCCGGCGGCCATGTCGGCCGCGCCGCGGGACGGAATTTCGATGCGCGGCGGACACCGGGTTATGCGCCCTATGACGATCTGCAATTCGAGGTGCCGGTACTCGATGCCGGGGACGTCAATGCGCGCGTGTGGATCCGCATCCGCGAGGTCGAGCAAAGCCTGTCGCTGATCGAGCAGATCCTTGACCGCTTGCCGAAAGGCGACTTGCGCACGCAGGTCACGGTCTCGGGCGAATGTGAAGGCATGGCCTACGCAGAGGCATTTCGCGGCGACCTTCTGGTCTGGCTGCGGCTTGACGCGTCGGGGCAGGTCACCCGCTGTCACTTGCGTGACGCCTCGTGGTTTCAATGGCCGCTGCTCGAAGCCGCGATCGAGAATAACATCATTGCCGACTTCCCCCTGTGCAACAAGTCGTTCAACTGCGCGTACTCGGGGCATGACCTTTAGAGGTTGCGATGCGCCGTACATTGTTCGAAAGCCTCACCACTGGCGCGCTGACGGAGCGGGCGCCATCGCCGGATCCGGCCGCGCTTGACGAATTGGCGCAGAGCGTAAACCGTGCCGCCCGCGCAAAGCTCGGCCGTTCATTGTCGATCCGCCACGTGGATGCCGGATCATGCAACGGTTGCGAGCTTGAGCTGCACGCGCTCTCGAACGCCTTTTACGATCTCGAGCGTTTTGGCCTGCGCTTCGTGGCGTCGCCGCGTCATGCCGATGTCCTGACGGTGACCGGGCCGGTGACGAAGAACATGCGCGAGGCGCTACTGCGCACTTACAACGCTATGCCCGATCCTAAATGGGTGGTGGCGATTGGTGGCTGCGCTCGCGATGGCGGGATTTTCGCGGGCAGTTACGCAGTGGCGGGTGGCGTCCATGAGGTGCTTCCCGTCGATTTGCACATCGATGGGTGCCCGCCGTCACCGACCGCTCTTTTGAAAGGCCTTCTCGCATTGCTCGAGCACCAGCGTTGGGGGGCTGATTGAGGGCGCTGATATGGCTTTGTTACGCCGGGCTCGTCGGAATGGCGCGACAAGCCGCTGCCGTCCTCGCCTTAGTGTTGGTATTTTCTGCGTTTGAATCACCATCTTTCGGACCGACCAAAAAAATTGCTCAGCAGCTGGGCGTCGAGCCGTCTTGGCACTCTGCCTCCCCGTACTTGGCGGCATCCTTCGTTCTTGTGGCTTTAGGAATGGCGCTCACGAGTGGAGCGTCCATCGATATAACTGCAGATCGTATCGCTCGGACGGTCGGCCGGACTGGCGTGAAGCATCAAAAGCAGGTGCTCATTGGTCTGTCTGTGCAGCTCGGATTGGGTTTTGTTCTAATCGCGGCCTTGGCCTTACGGATGCCCTCCGAAATTGCTGCGATTCTACGCTGTGTTTCGAATCCGATCTGCGATGCCATTTGGGCCGCCGTGTTGAGCGTCGCGGCGGCGGGGTGCGGGGCGAGCGCTTATGCCATCGCCAAGGCGTCCACGATCGTTTCCAACCAAAGCTAGGTAACGCCAATTCGGCGATGGGGTATCGCTGCTTTGGGGCTTTCGCGACGATTGGATCTCGGAGGGGCTCCCAGCACCCAGACAAGGCGACGAAAGAGAGCGCAAGCCGAGGGGCTCCGGCCTGCACAAACGCAGGGCGGAAGGCCGGGAAACGGCTTGCGCGAGCGAGGGGCCGCGCGCCCCTTAGCCCGATGTCGCTCAAAAGATTTGGACGTACAGCTGCCGGGCCTAGCAGTGTCGAGCCTTCATGAATGGGAGTTCCATGGCGGCCTCACAGGCCCTGGCACAACGGCGCAGTTAAGTCTTCCCGTTCGCACCCGCCCCCAACAGGGGTTTACAATGAAATTTCAAGCACATACGTGTTCGCAGTTTTGTTTTGACTGGCGCGCCAAATTTCCGCCACTTGGTACAAAACCGTGAACGCTCTTGCTCAGCTGCCAGCGACGATCAGGCCTCGGCATGTTCGGTAACCGGGGCTGAACGGACTCGTTGCTAGCAACAACGTTCGTCAGCAGATGCCCCAACTGCGACATTCGCGAGTGACAAAGCCCCGAGGGAAAGCCTGGGCTTTTTGCTGGTCACCCCGGCGCTGTGGGCGGCGGCGCTGCTGCCGGC
>JAEZEY010000173.1 GCA_023432845.1 Pseudomonadota bacterium | reverse complement strand
CCTTGCGGGGGCGGCCGAGCACCAGGCAGCGGGCGGTGTCCTTGTCGCGCCGGTGCGCCCGCGCCGGATCGCGCGGCAGGCCGAAGCGCAGCACGCCGAAATAGTCCTCGAAGCTGTGCCCGCCTTTAGGCCCGCGATGCACCGACAGGCCGGCCGGCTTGTCGACGACCAGCATCATGCCATCGCGATAGAGCAGTCGGGCGAGCATCTCGTCGGGGGTCATCGCCACACCGTCATTCCGGGGCGCGAATGAAATTCGCGAGCCCGGAATCCAGCGCTGGATTCCGGGCCCACGCGCTTGGGCGCGTGTCCCGGAATGACCGAGTTCTGTGCTTTCAGTCGCATGCGGAAACGGCTATCACGGCCCCGACATGAACGACAGCACCGAAAAGCAGAGCTGGTGGAAGCGTCTGAGCGGCGGGCTCAAGCGCACCTCGGCGTCGCTGGGAACCGCGATCACCGACCTGGTCACCAAGCGCAAGCTCGATGCCGCGACCCTCGACGACCTGGAGAATGAGCTGATCCGCGCCGACCTCGGCGTCGGTTTTGCCACCCGTATCACCGAGACGCTCGGCGGCGGCCGTTACGAGAAGGGCATCGCGCCTGATGAACTGCGCGCGTTGCTCGCCGGCGAGATCGAGAAGGTGATGGCGCCGGTGGCCAAACCGCTCGAAGTCACGGCGCAGCCTTTCGTCATCCTCGTTTCCGGCGTCAATGGATCGGGCAAGACGACCACCATCGGCAAGATGTCGGCGCGCTTCCGCGCCCAGGGCAAGAAGGTGATGCTGGTCGCGGCCGATACGTTCCGCGCCGCCGCCATCGACCAACTCAAGATCTGGGCCGAGCGCACCGGCGCTTCGGTCGTCGCGCGCACGCCGGGCTCCGATCCGGCGAGCCTCGCCTTCGATGCGGTGACACAGGCCAAGACCGACGGCACCGAGGTGGTGCTCATCGACACCGCCGGCCGTTTGCAGAACCGCGCCGAACTGATGAACGAACTCGAAAAGATCGTGCGCGTCATCCGCAAGGTCGAGCCAACCGCGCCGCATGCCGTGTTGCTGGTGCTCGACGCCACGGTCGGCCAGAACGCGCTGAGCCAGGTCGAGATCTTTGGCAAGACCGCAGGCGTCACCGGCCTCGTCATGACCAAGCTCGACGGCACCGCGCGGGGCGGCATCCTTGTGGCGATTGCCGAGAAATTCAAACTGCCGGTGCACTTCATCGGCGTCGGCGAAGGCGTCGATGACCTGAGCGATTTCACCGCGCGCGATTTCGCGCGGGCCGTGGTGGGGATTGAGGATTAAATGGCCGACAAAAAACAGCTCAACCCCATGCTCAAGCTGGCGCTCGATATCGGGCCGCTCATCCTGTTTTTCGTCATGAACTCTCGGCTTGGCATCTATTACGCGACCGGCGCTTTCATGATCGCGGTGCTGGCCGCGCTCGTCGTGTCTTACGCATTGACGCGGCATATTGCCGTCATGCCGGTCGTTACCGCCGTGGTTGTGCTGGTGTTCGGCGGCCTGACGATCGTGCTGCATGACGAGCTGTTCATCAAGCTCAAGCCGACCATCATCTATCTTCTGTTCGCCGGCGCGCTGCTGTTCGGTATCGTGTTCAACAAGCCGCTGCTCAATATCGTCTTCGATTCGGTGTTCCACATCACCGACGAAGGCTGGCGCAAGCTGACCTGGCGCTGGATGCTGTTCTTCGTCTTCCTCGCCGTGCTCAACGAGGCCGTGTGGCGCACGCAGACGACGGACTTCTGGGTCAATTTCAAGCTGTTCGGCTTCGTGCCGCTGACGCTGCTGTTCGGCATCGCGCAGGTGCCGCTGCTGACGAAGTACGCGGTGGAGCCGAAGAAAGACTAGTTCGCCGCCAGCGCCTTCTCGATCTGCGGTTTGAGCACGGCCTCGAGATTCTGCGGCGTGATCGGCCCGACCAGCTTGTAGGCGATGCGGCCGTCGCGGCCGACCAGGAATGTCTCCGGCACGCCGTAGACGCCCCAGTCGATCGAGGCGCGGCCCTTCTCGTCGACGCCGACGGCCGTGAACGGATTGCCGTAACGGTTGAGGAAGCGCCGCGCATTCTCGGCGACGTCCTTGTAGTTGATGCCGACGATAGTGAAGCGCTTGTCCTTGTAGCGTTGATCCTTGGCGAGTTGATCGAGCAGCGGCGCCTCGTCGTGACACGGCACGCACCAGGACGCCCAGACGTTCACCAAAGTCACCTGGCCCTTGAGCATGTCGTCGGTCAGACCCGGCACCGGCTTGCCGTTGACGGCCAGCGCCTCGAGCGGCGGCAGGTTGGTCGGCGGCACCGGCTTGCCGATCAGCGCCGAGGGCAGCTTCGACGGGTCGCCGGCGATCAGGCCGAAATAGAACAGCGCCGCGATGGCAGCGAAAATGATCAGCGGCAGCGCCAGCAGCAGGCCGCGCGAACGCTTCGGCCGGGCGTGTTCGTCGGCGGTGCTCATGCCTGGTCCTCGCGCTGCGAGCGGCGCTTGATGCCGCGGCTTTCCAGGTCGCTCAGAATGCGGCGCTGCATGGCATGATCGCGAACGATCCAGACCATCAGCCCGAGGATGACGATCACTGTCGCAAGGTAAGCGACGACAATGAAGCTCGCGTGAGGGCCGAGGCTGATCATTACGCGCTTGCCGCCTGCATCATGCGCATGCTGCGAACGCGGCGGCGCAGGATCTCGTTGCGCATCGCGGCGATGTGCAGGGTGAAGAACAGCAGCGTGAAGGCCAGCGCCATCACCAGTAGCGGCACGAGGATCGTCGGGTCGATGGCCGGGCCGTCCATGCGCACGACCGAGGCCGGCTGGTGCAGCGTATTCCACCAATCGACGGAAAACTTGATGATCGGAATGTTCACGGCGCCGACCAGCGCCAGAATGGCGGCGGCGCGGGCGGCGCGGTTCGGATCGTCGGCGGTCCAGTACAGGGCCAGCATGCCGAGATACAGAAGGAACAGCACCAGCACCGAGGTCAGCCGCGCGTCCCACACCCAGTAGGTGCCCCACATCGGCCGGCCCCACAGCGAACCGGTGATGAGACAGATGAAGGTGAAGGCCGCGCCGATCGGGGCCGCCGCCTTGACGGCAACATCGGCGAGCGGATGTCGCCACACCAAAGTTCCGAGGGCCGCGACCGACATCAGGCCCCAGCCCATCATCGCGAGCCAGGCCGACGGCACATGGAGGAACATAATCTTGACGGTCGCGCCCTGCTGATAGTCGTCCGGCGCGTAGGCAACGCGATAGAGGCCATAGGCGAAGGCGATTGCGGTCGCGACCGCGAGCCACGGCAGCACGCGGTTCGCCAGCGCAAGGAAACGGGTCGGATTGGCGAGGTCGATCAGGGCCATATCTGAACTCTAGGATTGGCGGATATCTAGCCAGCGTCCGCGTGGCCGGCAATGACGAGGGTCAAGGCTGCGGTCATGTCTGCGTTACTCACTCCTGGCCCTGCCGCAGGGCGGCGGCCGCGGCAAAAGGACCGAGCACGAAGCTGGCCAGAGACAGCGCGCAAAGGATGGTGAAAGGCGGGCCGAATGGCGCGGGCCCGACGATGGCGGCGTTGGCGGCGGCAACGCCGAAAATCAGCACCGGCACCGTCAGTGGCAGCACCAGGATCGCCATCAGGAGGCCGCCGCGTCGCAATGTCACGGACAGGGCCGCGCCGATCAGGCCGATGAAAGTGAGCGACGGCGTGCCGGCCAGCAGGGTCAGCGCGACGTAGCCCATGGCCGAGAGTTCGACATTGAGCATCAGGCCGAGCACCGGCGTGATGACGATCAGCGGCAGCGCCGTGGTCAGCCAGTGCGCGATGGCCTTGGCGGCGACGGTCAGTTCGAGCGGCAGCCCGCTCATGGTCAAGAGATCGAGCGAGCCGTCGTCGTGGTCGCTGGCGAACAGCCGGTCGAGCGCGAGCAGCGTCGAGAGCAGCGCTCCGATCCACAGCATCGCCGGGCCGATCCGCGCCAGGAGGTTGAGGTCCGGGCCGATGGCGAAGGGGATCATCGACACGACGACGAAATAGAACAGCGCGCCCATCAGCGCGCCGCCGCCGACCCGAACGGACAGACGCATATCCCGGAGGATCAATGCGGTGAAGGCGGTCATCCCGCGATCCCCATCTTCAATTCCAGCGGGGTGTCGAGACCAACCGGCCCATGCGTCGCCGCGACGATGATGCCGCCGCCGGAGAGGTGCTCGCGCATGAAGGTGGCGAGGCGGCCCTGGGACTGGGTGTCGAGAGCGGAGGTGGGTTCGTCGAGCAGCCAGACCGGCCGCTTGACGGCGAGGAGGCGGGCGATCGACAGCCGCCGCTTCTGCCCGGCCGAGAGGTAGGCCGCCGGCAGGTCGGCGAGGCTGCCGAG
>JAEZEY010000154.1 GCA_023432845.1 Pseudomonadota bacterium | reverse complement strand
CCCCCGCTTTCGCGGGGGATGACGGCTTGTGGATCGGGTGATGCCCGCGATCACTTCTTCCCCCGCCCGACGCCCTCATAGGCAAAGCCATGGCGGGCGAGTTCGTCGGGCCGATAGATGTTGCGCAGGTCGACCAGGACGGGCCTGGCCATCACGTCCTTGAGCCGCGCGAAGTCGAGCGCGCGGAACTGCTCCCACTCGGTGACGATGACCAGCGCCGAGGCGCCTTGCGCGCAATCGTAGGCGTCGTTGCAGAAGGTTACGTTCTTGAGGAATTCGCGCGATTGCTCCATGCCGACCGGATCGTAGGCGCGCACCTTCGCGCCCATGTCCTGCAGCGCGGCGATGAGCGGGATCGACGGCGCCTCGCGCATGTCGTCGGTGTTCGGTTTGAAGGTCAGACCCAGCACGGCGATGGTCTTGCCGCGGATGTCGCCGCCCAGGGCGTGCGAGACCTTGCGCGCCATCGCGCGCTTGCGGTTGTCGTTGACCGCCACCACCGCCTCGACGATGCGCAGCGGCGTGTCGTGATCCTGCCCGGTCTTCAAGAGCGCCAAAGTGTCTTTCGGAAAGCACGAGCCGCCATAGCCCGGACCGGCATGGAGGAACTTGGCGCCGATGCGATTGTCGAGACCGATGCCGCGCGCGATCTCCTGCACGTCGGCGCCGGCTTTCTCGGCGAGATCCGCGATCTCGTTGATGAAGGTGATCTTGGTGGCCAGAAATGCGTTGGCCGCATACTTGATCAGCTCGGCGGTGCGCCGCCCGGTGAACATCACCGGCGAGCGATTGAGATAGAGCGGGCGATAGAGTTCGGTCATCACCACCCGCGCGCGCTCGTCGTCCGTTCCGACAACGATGCGATCGGGATGTTTGAAGTCCTGGATCGCCGCGCCCTCGCGCAGGAATTCGGGATTCGATACCACCGCCACATCGGCCGCCGGGCGGGCCTCACGGATGATGCGCTCGACCTCGTCGCCGGTGCCAACCGGCACGGTGGACTTGGTGACGACCACGGTGAAGCCGTCGACCGCCGCGGCGATCTCTTTTGCGGCATCGTAAACGAAACTCAAATCGGCGTGGCCGTCGCCCCGGCGCGACGGGGTGCCGACGGCAATGAACACCGCGTCGGCCTCTTTCACCACCGCGGCAAGGTCCATCGTGAACTTGAGTCGCCCTGCCTTCACATTGGCGGCGACCAGCTCGGTCAGGCCCGGCTCGTAGATCGGCACTTGCCCGGCGTTCAGAGCATCGATCTTGGACTTGTCCTTGTCGACGCAGGTTACTTCGTGGCCGAAGTCGGCGAAGCAGGCCCCCGACACGAGCCCCACATAGCCGGAGCCGATCATCGCAACGCGCATGTCTTAACCATATCCATCGGTCGCCGTTGGTTAATCAATGATATCGGGACCACCGGCGCTGTCTAGCAGACCAACTTGCCGATTGCGAGTTGCCTCGAACCGGCCGCATTTTATTCAAGCGCGTAAACGGGGATGAAACTCTGATCCGTCATAGTGTCATCATGAACGGGACGGATAAAATGCAGCGCGAATTGCACAGCGGCATCCACGATGGGCGCATCGATTGGGTCGATTACGCCAAGGGCTTCTGCATCATTTTCGTCGTCATGATGCATTCGACGCTCGGCGTCGAAGCCGCAACCGGCCAGGAAGGCTGGATGCATCACGTCGTCGAATTCGCGCGGCCGTTCCGCATGCCCGACTTCTTCCTGATCTCTGGCCTGTTCCTCGCCAAGGTCATCGACCGCGACTGGCGTACCTACATCGACCGCAAGGTCGTCCACTTCTTCTATTTCTATCTGTTGTGGACGGCGATCCAGTTCGCCTTCAAGGCGCCCGGGTTCATCGCCGAACAGGGCGTCATGAGCGTGGTGCACGCCTATCTCATGTCGTTCATCGAACCGTTCGGCACCTTGTGGTTCATCTACCTGTTGCCGATCTTCCTCGTCATCGTGAAATTGACCAAGCGCGTCCCGTGGCCGGTGATCTGGCTGATCGGCGCCGCGATGGAAATCTCGCAGGTCCACACCGGCTGGATGGTGCCGGACGAATTCGCCTCGCGCTTCGTCTATTTCTACACCGGCTACATCGCGGCGCGTTACATCTTCTTGATTGCCGCGCGGGCGCAGGCCGCGCCGGCGCTGGCCATGGCCGGCCTTGTGATCTGGGGCATCGGCAATGGCCTACTGGTGAAAGCCGGCGTTGCGTCGCTGCCGTTCTATTCGCTGGCGCTCGGCCTCATCGGCGCGGTCGCGGTCGTGACCATTTCGGCGCTGCTGGCGCAGCACGACGCGTTCAGGCCGCTGCGCTATTGCGGCCGCAACTCGATCGTCATCTACCTCGCCTTTTTCCTGCCGATGGCGGCGAGCCGCGTCGTGCTGGTCAAGACCGGCATCGTCACCGACATCGGCACCATCTCGGCGCTCGTCACCGCATCCGGCGTGATCGGCGCCCTGGCGATCTACTGGGCAGTACGCTTTACCCCGCTCAAATTCCTGTTCGACCGCCCGGCCCTGTTCTGGCTGGTGCCGGACAAGAAGAAGCAGGAACCGCGCCTCGCCATGCAGCCGGCGGAGTAGTCATCCTCTGTCATGCCCCGCGAAAGGGGACACCCAGCAATCTCGGGCGTCCGTTGTCGTCCGCAGGGCTTGTGGATACTGGATCGCCCGCCTGCGCGGGCGATGACGGCGACGATTGATAATCGCGCGCCAACGGCCCACATTCGGGCCATGCCGACATCCAAAAGCACGAAAGCCGCCTCGAAATCCCCCACCAAGACCGCAGCCAAACCGAAAGCGGCGGTAACCGCGGCTGCGCCGGCAGGCAAGGGCGGCCGCCCCCTGAAAAAGGGCGACCACGTCTTCCTGGTCGACGGCTCGGGCTACATCTTCCGCGCCTATCACGCGCTGCCGCCGCTCACCCGCAAGTCCGATGGCCTGCAGGTCAATGCCGTGCTCGGCTTCTGCAACATGCTGTGGAAGCTGCTGGCCGAGATGCCGGCCGACAACAAGCCAACGCATCTCGCCGTCATCTTCGACAAGTCCGAAAAGACCTTCCGCACCGATTTCTATCCCGACTATAAGGCGCACCGTCCGGAAGCGCCGGAAGACCTGCGTCCGCAATTCCCGCTGATCCGCGACGCCGTGCGCGCCTTCGAAATCCCGTGCCTCGAGCAGGCCGGCTACGAGGCCGACGACCTGATCGCGACCTATGCGCGGCTCGCCTGCGAGGCCGGCGCGACCACCACCATCGTCTCCTCCGACAAGGATCTGATGCAACTCGTCGGCAATGGCGTGACGATGTACGACACCATGAAGGATAAGCGCATCGGCGTGGCCGAGGTAATCGAGAAGTTCGGTGTGCCGCCGGAGAAGGTCATCGAGGCGCAGGCGCTGATCGGCGACACCTCCGACAACGTGCCCGGCGTGCCCGGCATCGGCCCGAAGACCGCCGCCGAACTGATCGGCACCTATGGCGATCTTGAAACGCTGCTGGCGCGAGCCTCCGAGATCAAGCAGGCCAAGCGCCGCGAGAATATCATCCAGTTCGCCGAACAGGCGCGCATCTCCAAGCGTCTCGTCACGCTCGACAACAAAGTGCCGCTCGAGGTCGGCGTCGCCGATCTCGCCGTGCACGAGCCGGACTACAAGAACCTCATCGCGTTCTTGAAAGCGATGGAGTTCACCACCATCACCCGCCGCATCGCCGAGAAGACCGGTATTGATGCAAGTGCAATCAGCGCGGATGCAGCGCTGACGTCCAAACCTGCCCCTGCTTCGTCAGGCCGCACGTCGGGACAGGGCCAACTCGCCTTCGACGTTCCGCCATCCGCCGGGCACGCCCCGGCCGGGGCCACCGGCGAATTGACGCCAATCTCCCTTGCCGCGCGCCGCCTCGAGCGGCTGCGCCACGCTCCCTTCGATATGGGCAAGTATCGCGTCATCGACACTGCCGATGCGCTCAAGGCGCTGATCGCGCGCGCACACGACACCGGCACACTGGCCATCAAGTCCGAGACCAGCGCGCTCGATCCGCTGCAGACGTCGCTCTGCGGCCTGGCCCTCGCCGTGGCGCCGAACGAGGCGTTCTATCTGCCGCTCGGCCACCGCGACGCCAGCGAGGGCGACCAGTCCGGCCTGTTCGCCGCCAAGCTCAGCGATGGCCAGATTCCCGAACGCACCGCGCTCGATATCCTCAAGCCGCTGCTGGAAGACAACTGCATCACCAAGATCGGTCACGACATCAAGCGCGACCGGCTCGTGCTCGGCACGCGTGGCATTGATCTTGGCGCCACCGACGATGTGATGCTGATCTCGTATGTGCTCGATGCCGGCAAAGGGGGCCACGATACGGTGGCACTGGGCAGCCGCTATCTCGACCGCATGCCGTCGCGCTTCAATGAAGTGAAGAACAAGGAGAAGGCGCTGTTTACGGCGGAGGCGACGCCGATCGGCCGCACCGCGACTTATGCTGCCGAGGACGCCGACATCATCCTGCGCCTGTGGCACGGCCTCAAGCCGCGTATGGTGGCCGAGGGCGTCACCGCCGTTTACGAAACACTGGAGCGGCAGATGCCGGCCGTACTCGGCCGCATGGAAAGCCGCGGCATTTCCATCGACCGCGCCGTACTGGCGAAACTGTCCAACGACTTCGGCAAGAAGCAGGTCGCGCTCGAGGAGGAGATCAACAAGATCGCCGGCACGCCGGTCAATCCCGGCTCGCCCAAGCAGCTCGGCGACTTCCTGTTCGGCCAGCTTGGGCTGCCCGGCGGCTCCAAGACCAAGACCGGCCAGTGGTCCACCACCGCGCGCGAGCTCGAAGAACTCGCCGAGCAGGGCCACAAGCTTCCGCAGGTCATTCTCGACTGGCGCGAGGTGTCAAAGCTGCGCTCGACCTACACCGAAGCGCTGCCGAATTACGTCAATCCGAACACCGGCCGCGTGCACACTTCTTACGCACTCGCAGCTACCTCCACCGGCCGCCTGTCGTCGTCCGAACCGAATTTGCAGAACATCCCGATCCGCACCGAGGAAGGCCGTAAGATCCGCAAGGCCTTCGTCGCCGCGCCGGGGATGAAGTTGGTATCGGCCGACTATTCGCAAATTGAGCTACGTCTGCTTGCCGAGGTCGCCGACGTGCCGACTTTGCGGCAGGCCTTCAAGGACGGCATCGACATTCACGCCATGACGGCGTCGGAGATGTTCGGCGTGCCGATCAAGGACATGACCGGCGAAGTGCGGCGCCGCGCGAAAGCGATCAATTTCGGCATCATCTACGGCATCTCCGCCTTCGGCCTCGCCAACCAGCTCGGCATCGAGCGCGGCGAAGCCGGCGACTACATCAAGAAGTATTTCGAGCGCTTCCCCGGCATCCGCGACTACATGGACGAAACGAAGGAGTACTGCCGCACCCACGGCTACGTGCTCACTTTGTTCGGCCGCAAGTGCCATTACCCGGACATCAAGGCGCCGAACCCGTCGCTGCGCGCCTTCAACGAGCGCGCCGCCATAAATGCGCGCCTGCAGGGCTCGGCCGCCGACATCATCCGCCGCGCCATGATGCGCATGGAGGGCGAGCTTGCTCTGGCGAAGCTCAACGCCAAGATGCTGCTGCAGGTGCACGACGAACTGATCTTCGAAGTGCCCGAGAAGGAAGTCGCCGACACGCTGCCGATCATCAAGGACGTGATGGAAAGCGCGCCGCATCCGGCCGTCGCCATGAACGTGCCGCTGCAGGTCGAGGCTAGAGCCGCCGACAACTGGGACGAGGCGCATTGATGCCGAACGAAACGACGCTTCTCGCCTTCGCCGCCGTCGCGCTGGCCATGGTGCTGACGCCCGGGCCGAACATGATCTACCTGATCTCGCGCTCGATCACGCAAGGCGCGGGGGCCGGCCTCGTGTCGCTGGCCGGCGTCGCGCTCGGCTTCGTCTTCTACATGCTGTGCGCCGCCTTCGGCATCACGGCGCTGATCTTCGCCGTGCCTTATGCCTATGACGCGCTGCGCCTGGCCGGCGCGGCCTATCTGGCCTGGCTGGCATGGCAGGCCCTCCGCCCCGGCGGCCGCTCGCCCTTCCAGGTGCGCGAGCTACCGGTCGACAGCCCGCGGCGGCTATTCGTCATGGGCTTTCTCACCAATCTGCTCAATCCGAAGATCGCGATGCTCTATCTCGCGCTGCTGCCGCAGTTCATCGATCCGGCGCAGAGCGTGCTGGCGCAGTCGATCATGCTCGGCGCGGTGCAGATTGCGGTCAGCATCACCGTCAATTCCATGATCGCCATCGCTGCCGGATCGATCGCCGCCTTCCTCGCCGCACGACCGTTCTGGCTGCTGGCGCAGCGCTGGCTGATGGGCACCGTGCTCGGCGCGCTCGCGGTGCGCATGGTGCTCGAAGAGCGGCGGTAGAGCGTTTTCGAGCGGAGTGGAAACCGGTTCGCGTGAAGAAAACGCGTCAAAACGAGCCGCTCACATATCCCGCAGAAAGGCCTGAAACGCCGCATTGGCGTCGAGCGCGTCGCCGCCGGCCTGTGTCAGCGTATCGATACTATCGGCCGGCAGCGTGAAGCTGGTCGGCACCGCGCCAAGCACCTTGGCGCGCTCGGGCCCAAGCTGGTCGAACGAAATGCGCGCGATGGTGAATTTGAGGTCGCGGCAATTCCACGGCCCGCCCTTGCCACGCAGGCGCGCCGCCTCGCCCGCCTTGAGCCCGCAGCGCCACTTCACGATCGAGTCGCGCCAGGCCTTCATCGTTTCTTCGAAGGCGGTGTAGCTCGCGCGCGCATTGGAATCGACCAGCACGTCGACGACGGCGCCGACCAGTTCCTTGCCGGCCGGCCCCTCGAGCGTCGATGACCAGTCGCCTTTCGGCCCCTGCCCGGCATCGACGACGAGGAACATCAACCGGCGCAGGTTGACAGCCTCTTCGGGCCGCAGCGGACCGTAGGGCGTCGTCTGCCCGGCGCGCATGATGGTGATGCCGGAGAGCCCGTAATTGTCGATCAGCCCACCGTCGAACAGCTTGACGTATTTCACCCGACCGCTGCGGATGTCGGTCATGCCGCGCGCATAAGCGTGCAATAAAGGCGACGCATTCGGATTGGCGGCCGCCGCCGTGATCCAGCCGGGCAGCGGCGTTTGGCATTGATCGGGATAAGTCTCGATCACCACCGGGGCGAAGACGCCCGGCACCGCCGAGGAAGCCGCCACCGCCGCCGCCAGTGGATATTGTGTGATGTCGCTGCACGCCGCGGCGAAGGTCGGCGGCGTGAAGAGGAACGGCGTGCGATTGTAGATGTCGGTGGCATTGATCAACGTCACCGGCCGCCGCCCGGCGAGATCCGCGAAGGTCGCGTCGTGAAACAGATTGGCATTGAACCAGTCGCGCAGCTTGTTGTCGGTGTTGACGCCGCCGCCGAGCGCACGCGAGACGTTGCCGAGGCTGAAGCTGGTGTCGAGTTGCGCCATCAGATCCTGGGTGAGATAGCGGGCGCGGAAATCGCGCAGCGCCGCCGGACCCTTGAGGCCATAATAGGCCGCCATGATCGCCCCGCCGGACACGCCGGAGACCACGCCGACATGATCGAGCAGCGGTCCCTGCTGGCGGGTCTTGTACTTGCTCATGCGGTCGAGGACGCCATAGGCAAAGGCCGAGGCGCGCGTGCCGCCGCCGGACAAGGCAAGGCCGATGACGGTATCCCCGCTCACGCCCCGGGCGGGGATGGCAGTCTCGGCGGCGCCGGC